>CAYYIJ010000089.1:6345-8587 GCA_964471945.1 uncultured Chlorobiaceae bacterium | reverse complement strand
ATAATTTAGGATTTAATATGAAAAACTTTTATCGAATAATCTTCTCAATCTTTTTAACCTTTAATCCTTTCAATTCAGGCTGGGCTCAGGAGCCACCGGTTGCGAAGATTGTTCCCAGATACGACACACTTCATGGCGATATTCGGGTAGATAATTACTATTGGCTGCGAAACGACAGTCGAACAAATCCTGAAGTGATCGAATACTTAAAAGCTGAAAATGCTTACACCGATGTTGTAATGAAACCGACTGAGGCGTTTCAGGAAACACTTTATTACGAAATGGTTCGCCGTATAAAAGAAACCGATGAAGAACCTCCGTATCGTGAAGGTAATTATTTTTACTATTCGCGTACCGAGAAAGGGAAGCAGTATCCGATTTATTGCCGTCAGAAGGGAAGTGTAACTGCACCTGAAGAAATCTACTTTGATCAAAACGAGATGTCGAAAGGTTTTCGTTATTATCGTACCGCACAGATGGAAATAAGTCCTGATGGTAATCTACTTGCATTTTCTATCGATACAAACGGCTCAGAGAACTATATCCTTAATGTAAAAAACCTTGGCGATGGCACAATCCTCGGCGACCGCGTCGAGAACATTCAAAGTCTCACATGGGCGATGGATAATAAAACAATTTTTTATACGATGGAAGATTCTGCAAAGCGGCCCTATCGAGTTTATCGACATACACTCGGGAGCAAATCCTCGGAAGATCGATTGGTGTATGAAGAAAAAGATGCCTTGTACACCGTAGGGATAGATCGATCAAGAAGCGAAAAATATATTTTCCTAATTTCATCAGCGAGTAATTCAGATGAATGGCGATATATTGAAGCAGATCAGCCGACAACCGATTTTAAAGTGATTGTTCCTCGCCGTCCCGAATTCGAGTACAGTGTTGATCACTGGGGGAATTATTTTTATATCCGTACAAATAAAGATGCGAAGACATTTAAACTTGTGAAATCTCCGATTTCCGATCCCAGCGAGAAAAGCTGGGAAGAAGTAATTCCATACCGAAAAGATATCACATTGGAAGGCATGGATTTCTTTACGAACTATTCGATTGTCTACGAGCGTGAAAAAGGTTTACAAAAAATGCGTGTAACTGACTTGCGAAGTGGTACTGTTCATTACATCGAATTTCCAGAGCCGGTATATTCTGCGTATCCAAATATAAATAAAGTTTTCGATACAAAAGTTTTTCGATTTAGTTACCAATCATTAACAAGACCAGCATCTATTTTTGATTACAATTTAGAAACAAAGGAACAAATACTTATCAAACAACAGGAAGTGCTTGGCGGCTATGATCCTACTCAGTATCAGTCGGAGAGGATTTATGCAAAAGCGGAAGATGGTACTGAAGTACCAATATCTCTTGTCTATAAAAAGGGAGTTAAATTTGATGCTACATCACCCCTTCATATGTCAGGATACGGTGCATATGGTTCGCCTACCCAGCCTACTTTTAGCTCAGTTCGACTTAGTTATCTCAACCGTGGAGTAATTGTTGCACTTGCGCATGTTCGTGGGGGTGGAGATATGGGGCGTGAGTGGTATGATAATGGAAAATTGTTAAAAAAGAAAAATACCTTTACTGATTTCATTGCTTGTGCTGAGCATCTGATAAAAAATAAATATACGAGTAAAGAGAAATTAACTATTTCTGGTGGAAGTGCTGGCGGCTTATTGATGGGTGCTGTTACAACTATGAGACCCGATTTGTTTAAAGCTGTAATAGCGTCGGTACCGTTTGTTGATGCATTGAATACCATGCTCGACCCTGGGCTTATGTATACAACTCAAGAGTATCTTGAGTGGGGCAACCCAAATGAAAAAGAATTTTATTATTATATGAAATCGTATGATCCATATACTAACGTAAAAGCTATAAAATACCCTAACATCTTAGTGAAAGTCGGATTCAATGATCCTCGTGTAAATTACTGGGAAGGAACAAAATGGGCAGCTAAGCTTAGAGCTATGAAAACTGATAACAATATCATTATCGTCAAGGCGAATATGGGTGCTGGGCATGGTGGTGCATCGGGAAGGTATGAACGATTGCGTGAAATTGCTTTCGATTATGCGTATATTTTAAGTCAGTATGGAATAACAAAATGAAGACAACCATTGTCCATGATCTTTTTGGAAGGTTAATAGAAATTCCAGAAAATCTTTGGCATCATGTATGTCAACAACATCCAGAGCTTATAAATTATCTTATTGAGATAAAG
>CAYYIJ010000089.1:0-6245 GCA_964471945.1 uncultured Chlorobiaceae bacterium | reverse complement strand
ACAACTGTGTGCGATTGTATTATAAATTCTTTCCAAGTATATTGAGTGGTAAGTACATTCTTGTAGTTATTAAAACAAATAAAAGAAATTTCCTAGTTACCGCATACATAACCGATTACATCAAAGCAGGAGATGAATTATGGAAAAGAAGAGATTAAATTTTTCTTATGACAAAGATGGGGATGTTCTTGATATTTCGATTGGTAAACCTACTAAGGCAATATCCAACGAATTATCGGATGATTTTTTTAATCGTATTCATCCTAAAACAAAAAAAATCGTTGGTTTTTCGATTTTGAATTTTAAAAAGAGAAGCTCGAAAAACAAAGGTGAAATTACTGTTCCAATTCAGGCAAATTTCAGTTTATAGATTTTATGCCCCTTAAACTTTACAATACACTTACTCGCAAGAAAGAAGAATTCAAACCGATTGTTGAAGGAAAAGTCGGTATGTATGTCTGTGGACCGACTGTTTATAGTCACTCGCATGTTGGTCATGGAAAAAGCTATGTTTCTTTCGATATCATTGTTCGATATTTGCGATATATTGGGTATAACGTTACATATATCCAAAACATCACTGATGTTGGTCATCTTCTTGGCGAGACAAATGAAGGTGAAGATCGGATGTTAAAAGCAAGCCGCCTGGAACAAAAACATCCAATGCAAATTGCGGAAGAATATACTCGTAGTTACTTTGAAGATATGGATGCTCTTGGAGTTGTTCGACCAGATATATCTCCACGAGCGACAGGTCATATTATTGAGCAGATCGAATTAGTGAAAGAACTTCTAAAAAGAGGATATGCGTATGAAGTAAACGGTTCAGTTTATTTTGATGTATCTAAAGATAAAGAGTACGGAAAACTTTCTGGTAGAAGCACTGAGGAGGTTGAATTGGGCACACGTGTTGAAGTCCGATCCGATAAAAAACATCCTAACGATTTTGCACTCTGGAAACTTGCAGAACCTGAGCATATTATGAGATGGCAAAGTCCCTGGGGAATTGGTTTCCCTGGTTGGCATGTCGAATGTTCTGCAATGTCAATGAAGTATTTAGGACATACGATCGATATTCACGGTGGTGGAATGGATAACCAATTCCCTCATCATGAGTGTGAAATTGCTCAAAGCGAATGCGCAACCGGTAAACCATTCGCTAAATATTGGATACATAACAATCTGGTGACTGTCAAGGGACAGAAAATGAGTAAATCGCTGGGTAATTATATTTTTCTGAAGGATGCATTCAAAAAATATTCTCCACTCGATGTAAGATTTTTTATTCTCCAAAGTCATTACCGCAGCACACTCGATTTTTCGGATGAAGCGTTGCAAGGGGCGGCGAAGGGATTGGGGAAGTTGATGAATACATTTAGGAATGTAAGAGCAGAAATTGAAAAATTAATAAAATCAGAAGATCGAAAAGAAAAAGATGTAAATTTCATTGATATTGTTGGGCTCAAGAAGTTATTTCTTGAAGCAATGGATGATGATTTTAATTCACCACAAGCAATCGGGATACTCTTCGATTTGAGTCGCGAAGTGAATTCATTATTAGCAGAAGGGAAAATTAATCTGAAATTACTCCAAGAAGTAGATTCGATGTTCACCGAATTAGGCGGAACAATTCTTGGAATTATCCCACAACAATTTGAGACTCAATCATCAGGAGAAATTGTAAATGATCTCATTCAATTTATAATTGAGTTACGTAACGAAGCACGTATCCAGAAACTCTGGGCAATGTCGGATAAAATTAGAGAAGGTCTCTCTAAGTTGGGGATAATAGTAGAGGACAAAAAAGATGGGACAATTTGGCGGAGGGAGTAACTATCAAATTGTTGTATAGTTAGTTCTATCAGTTTTTTTCGAAATAGTATGAATCATTTTGCCGAAGGTATCGCTCCGCGTAGTGTCATAGGATCAAGTTTTTTTCCATTCATAAACCTCATATCCATCTACAACTCTGCCGGCTGGTTCGAAGCCCGTTCTCTCATGTAATGGCTCAATAGCTGGTTTTGCGACACATACAGTATTTGGTTTTGCATTCTTCTGCATATGACCTGCGATGTCGATTACTCGGTCACTGATTTCTTCCAGTGGAATAGACTCATCAAAATAGACAAAACCGGAATTTATTCCGCAGCGAACAATAAAATCTCTCCGCATAGATTTGGTATTCTGATTAAAATCCTCTAAACCGTTGATAACTTCTCTGGCTGCCGTTACGGCTGCGTCCACCGAATTGAAACAACTCATCACGCCATCGGGTGTCCATGCGGATTTTAAGTAGCCATGTTTAGTAAAGATACGCTCGATGAATCTTTTATATTCTTTAAAATCGTGTTCGATGATTGCCTTCTCCTCGTCTTGTTTCATACCAGTAGAATCCACAATATCGATAGCAAGAAAAGCGAGGTCTCTTCCCATTTCATCAAGTTTTCTCTTGGTCTCAATAAATTCTTTCAATAACTGCTCTCGATCTTTTTTCTTTGCAGCCTTTAGCTCCTCGAGTTTTCTATTTAAAGGTGACAGAATAATTGCATTATCTGATAGATTCATTTTTTGTTTCCATAAGTTAATGCTGTTTACGAATTTTAAATACTCTGCTTTATCATTAGCACGTTCACCGATTCGACTGAATGTTCCACTGAGTATAAAAAATCCAATTACCATAATCCATCGGCTCATATCTTTGCCGCCGATTTTTGTAGGAATGTTCTCTTTTATTACTGTTCGAAGCATTTTTTCTGCCGTAATAGCAGATTTAAGATACTTATACGATTCAGCATCATCAAGATACGACGTAATCAATGGGATTAGTGAAAGTAAAACCAAACCGACACAAACACCACTAAGTATCCGGGTTGTTATGGAGTGAAATGTTAGTAGATATAGCTTTGGAGATTTCGGATGTTTTTTTTCAGTCATATCTCTTAATTGTAGGAAAACATAAAATCAATCCATTAATTTATTAATATGGGCTTCGACACTATGTGCAAGTGCTTTTAGATTATATCCGCCCTCGAGTATAGAAATAATTCTACCACTACATACTTTTGCAGCAACTTCTGTTATCATTGAAGTGAAAATTGCATACGATTCTTCTGTGAGATTAAGATTTGCCAATGGATCATCACGATGCGCATCAAAACCAGCAGAGATGAGAATGAGGTCTGGATGATAGTTTTCTATAGCTGGGAGAATTTCGTCTCTGAAAGCTTCCTGAAATTCTTCGTCACCGCTTCCTGCGAACATCGGAATGTTAAGGTTGTATCCTTCACCTGCTCCGTTTCCACTTTCTGATCTGCTTCCTGTTCCCGGGTAGAAAGGATATTGATGTGTACTTATGTAGAATACTGATTTATCGTCATAAAATATATCCTGTGTTCCGTTACCATGGTGCACATCCCAATCGAGGATGACAATCCTTTGTATACCATACTTGTACTGAGCGTATCGTGCGGCAATTGCAATATTATTGAATAAACAAAATCCCATTGCTTTGTTTCGTTCAGCATGATGACCGGGAGGTCGAACTGCACAGAAAGCATTTTGCAAAATATCATTTATGACAGCATCGACTGCGGCAAGAACTCCGCCAGAAGCCAATAATGCTGCCTCATATGATTTTTCGCTTATAAAGGTATCTCCCTGGTCTAGCAAACGTAAATTTTGATGACATGCTTGTCGGACATATCTCAGATGCTCAATCGAATGAGCTTTAAGGACCCATTCTTCTGCTGCGTCGTCAATCATGAGATGTTTTAGTTTTTGCCAGAGTTGTACTTCCTGTAAATGTTTCGTGATTGCTGTCAGACGTTCAGCACGCTCAGGATGCCCCTGACCAGTATCATGCTCTAAAAATCGATTATGATATACGAAACCCGTTTTTGCTTGCATAATTTATAAACATAATCCTTGCAAAAGATAACAATTGTTTTTGTTTTGTTCAAATTATTTAAAAATTGTTTCTCAACCAAGGAGTTTCTATATTGTTTATCATACTATTTTATTTCCCCCTATTTGAATGAACCAAAGTATATTTAAAGGTATATTGGAAATTGATGGAAAACATGGCGGAAAACTCAGAGAATTATCTTTAGAGGTAGAACCCCGCCCAGGCGATCCACGAGTTTCTTCACAAATTATTACGCAATATCGACTTCGGGAAGCGTGTGTTGTTGAATGTTCGACTAAGAAAGGTAATCGTGGATTACCTGAAATTGAGTTTATCCGAAGTATCAACGGACTACATCCAGAGAAATGGAGGAAGGTTGAGGAGTTTTCACGCCACACCGCAGTCGACCCAACTGAAAAAATTCAACTAACGGGGCCTACAACCAATGTTTCTGTAAGAATTGTAGACCTTCTTTGTCCAATCGGTAAAGGTCAGCGGGCACTCATCGTTTCTCCGCCGAAAGCCGGAAAAACAATGTTGATGCAGCAGCTTGCATATGCAGTAAGTTTAAATCATCCGGAGATCGATTTGATAGTTCTACTTGTGGATGAACGACCCGAGGAAGTAACTGAAATGCGGCGGACAATAAATGGTGAAGTATTTGCAAGCTCAAACGACAGCGACCGAGAGAGCCACGTTCGGATCGCTCGGCTTGTGCTCGAATATTCTAAACGAAAAGTTGAAACCGGAAGGGATGTCGTATTGCTTCTAGATTCATTAACAAGAATGGGGAGAGCATTCAACGCTGTTCAAAAAAGCAGTGGGAGAACGATGTCGGGCGGTATGGATATTCGTGCTTTAGAGATACCGAAAAAAATATTCGGTTCGGCGCGCGCATTTGATAAAGGCGGCTCACTTACAATTATTGCTACAGCACTTGTTGATACCAACTCTCGAATGGATGAATTGATTTTCCAGGAATTTAAAGGAACAGGTAACATGGAGCTTGTCCTCGATCGTGAGCTTGCCGATTTGAGAATTTTTCCCGCAATCGACATACCGAAGTCTGGTACGCGCCGTGAGGAGTTATTATTTGGTGAAGATACAGGTAAATATCAAGCATTGAGACGTGCACTCCATAGGATGAAACCGAAAGATGCGATGTTGACAATGTTAAAAGCAATCGAAAAATTTCCAACGAATCAGAAATTACTTTCTCAGATTTCAAACATTCGTGCTGACGAATGAAATTTACTATCAAGGTTCCAAAAAACTTTAACTTTTGGAGAACTGTATACAGCCACGGATGGTGTGCCTTGCAACCGTTTGAGGTTGTAAAAGAAAAACAGCAGTTGAAACGGGTTATCGGCTTACTAAACGGGAAAAAATTGGTTATTTCATTAGAACAATCATCTAAAGAAAAGCTGAATATTTCAATGGATGCTGTAATGACCACAATGGAAAAGAGAGAAATTGCCAAACAGGTAAGTGTTTGCTTGAGAATAGATGAAGATTTTTCTGAATTTTATCGAGAAGCAAGGAAACATAAAAACTTCAATTGGATTCCAAAAGCAGGGGCGGGCAGACTTCTTCGGTCGCCGACTGTGTTTGAAGATGTTGTAAAAATGATTTGCACAACGAATTGCAGTTGGGCGCTAACGGAGATAATAGTAGGAAATTTATGTAAAAAACTTGGTTTTAAAGCTCAAGATTCGTGTTTCACGTTTCCAACGGCTGAGGCAATTGCGGATGTAACTGAAAAATTTTTAAGGAAGGAAATCCGTGCTGGTTACCGGGCACCATATCTTTTAGAGCTATCACGCAAGATCGCGAAGGGAACATTTGATATTGAAACATGGAGAACGAGCGATGTACCGACAGATGAACTATTTAAATTAGTACGATCTGTCAAAGGAGTTGGTTCTTATGCAGCAGGAAACATTCTGAAATTGTTAGGCAGATATGATTATTTAGGAATCGATAGCTGGTGTCGGAAGAGATTCTTTGAGATTCATAGAAATGGCAAAACGGGAGCTGACAAAATAATAGAAAAACATTATGAACCATTTGGAAAATGGCAAGGATTATTCTTTTGGATGGATGTAACAAAACATTGGTACGATAAAAAATTCCCTTTTTAAATCAAATAATCCTGAAAAATTCAAACCAATACATCTCGCAAAGCTCGCCAATGTCGCAAAGGAATTGTTGTGTTAAAAAATCAAACCTTAGCGCTCTTTGCGCCTTTGTCACGAAGTGATGTCTTTCCGAAGTCCCGAAGGGATTGAGACTGTGTAAAAACTTTGGCATAGAAGTAGCAGGATAAAAGTAAAAATAGTTA
>CAYYIJ010000088.1:0-8800 GCA_964471945.1 uncultured Chlorobiaceae bacterium | reverse complement strand
GAATTTGAGACCCTTCACTTCCTGCCCGCCGTCCATCATGGCCGACTTTGGCAGGCGGGCGTTCAGGGTGACAAATGGAGGGATTTTTCAGAAGTCTCATTCATTTAATTTCACCTTCAATCCAGAGTTTCTTTGTTTCGCGAAGACGTGCATGTTCATCAAGCGTTCGCTTCAGCATATCTATCTTCGCATCCAAAAAATGTACATAATATAGAACAACTGCAAGTATTGCCAACACGGGGTTGACCGATTCAGGAAATAACCAGCGTATTCCTACTACAACAATAATAAAGACGATTGCTGCAGCAATTATCGGTTTAACGTACAGTTCATACACCGCGGCGCGGTTAAAGTTCTTTTGCCATCTATTTGTTTTCATACGTTTTTTCTCCTATAGAAAATTAATGTGTTCCAACTATATGATTGTTTGATTATAAAAGTGAAAATTAGAAGACTGATTGTCAGTAATAATGTTGGAATAATATTCCAGTGGTAATTGTTGAAGTGCGATTCGATTGGACTGAAAATAGAAAGTAAAGCACCGAGCATGGAAATGAAAGCAAACCGAACGTTAGTACCGAGAATTTCTATAATGAATTTCGATCGTGGCGAGAGTTCGGCGGTTGGTTTTTGAGCAGATAATTTTTGCCAGAATCGCTCATCGAAGCCAATAGGAATTTCATGTTGTTCGACTCTCGAAAAAGTTTTATTCAGTTCAAGCATCGGCAGAAATTGTTCCCGGCATTTAGAACACTCAGATAAATGCAACCGCACAATCTCTACATCACTTTCCCGTGCTGTACTTGTGAGATCATCGACAATAATTTGTTCAATCTTGTTACAGTCCATAATATTCCTTAAGCATCCTGAAAGCACGAAAAACTCTTTGCTTCACATTCGTTTCGCTTATACCAAGTGTTGAAGCGCACTCAGATAATTTAAACCCGTGTAGTTTGGTTAATACTATTGGTATTCTATATTTTTCAGGTAATCTTAGTAAAGCATTTTCAAGGTCAATTGCAATGCTATAATCCTTATAAGATTTATTTTCCATAGTTTCTTCCCCGTCGTTTGTAAAAAAGATTTTATTTTTCCTTTTGTTAAATCTGCAACATTCGTGATGGGCAATCGAGTATAACCAAGTTGTAAATTTACCTTTGCTGACATCAAACTGGTATATGTTGTTGTACATAAGAAGAAAAACATCATGAGCAGCATCTTCAGCTAAATTCTTATCTCGAAGGAACCGCAGAGCAAAGTTGTAAATACCCTTTTTATGACGTTCATATAATTCCCGGAATGCGTCTCGATTTCCTTCGGTTATCTGTTGCGCAAGCTTCTCATCTGTCATAATGTCAAGTAATGGCTTTAATAATTATAGTAACGAGAAGGCGAGAAAGTTACATTACAACACAAAGAATTGCTCATGATTGATTAAAGAAGGTGGAGCGTTTAAGTTAGTGATAAAAAATATAGAATGGAGGATCATTTTTTACCAAGGGGCATGATAATCAACGGTTTTTCATCTAATGGAAGACGGAAAATATTTTTAACCTTCTCATCGTAGAATGCACCGATTACAACTGATCCGATGTTTAATGCCTCGGCTTGAAGATGAATATTCTGGGCGGCATGGCCTGCTTCCATATGAACATACATGATACCTCTCTTTCCGTATTTGACTGTAATGCGTTCAAAGACCGCCGCAATAACGATTGAAGCAGAGCTTTTTAGAATACACTCTTGGTCAAGTGAGGCACGGCTGAGGTCTGCTCGTTTGTCTCCTTCAAACATCAGTGTAAGTTCATGAGGTGATGGATGATATTTGTAAACTCCATTTATTAAATTTTCAACATGACCAGCAGCAAGATAAACTTCCAGCGGGAACAACGCACCAGCCGATGGGGCCGTTCTATATCCTTCACTGTTTGTTATCCCTTGAGCTGACCAAAGAAGCTGAGAGATATCAGCAAGTGTTAATGGTGCATCCGAATAAGTTCTTACTGAACGCCGCCACGTCAATGTTTCTTCAATAGAGGTATTACTTTTCTTTCTTGGTGCTGGAAGTTTTATGATTTTTTCTAATGAAAACATGATTATTTTTTACCGCAGAGATGCCCACCTGCCAAAGCTTGCCTGCTGACCATTCGGCAAAAAGGCATAGCGTCGCGCAATGGGAAACGTTGTTAATTTAAACACCCTATATTATACTTTCCGCTAATGCTTGATTAATTAATTTTATATCGGAAATCTTAATAATAAGTTCCGCCGCACATATGTTTTCCTCAACTTGCTGTTGGGTTCTCGCTCCAACAATTGCCGAAGTAGTAGCGGGATGATTAAGCACCCACGCTACAGCAAGCTGCCCAACTGTTTTATTATATTTATCTGCAATTGGTCGGATTCTTTCAACAAAGCTCAGAGCTTTAGATAAATTTGGCTCTTGAAAATATTTACCTTTTCGCCGCCAATCATCAGGTGCAAGTCTGCTAATATCAAATTTTCCTGACAGCAATCCGGCTTGCATCGGGCTGTATGCTACGACGCCAATATTATTTTTCAGGCAATATGGTAGAATTTCTTTTTCGATTTGTCGTCGGAGTAAACTATATGGTGGTTGAAGTGATTGTACTTGAGCAATAGCATGGCACTTTTCTAACAATGGTACATCATAGTTACAAACACCGATACAGCGAACCTTTCCTTCCTCCTTAAGGCGGACAAGAGTTCCCCACGATTCTTCAACAGATGTTTCAGGGTCGTGCCAATGGATTTGATATAAGTCGATATAATCGGTTTGTAACCGTATTAGACTATCATCGATTTCTTTTCTGATACTTTTTGGCGAAGCATGGATTTTCACCCTCCGGCTGTCATCCCACACCATACCGCATTTCGTTGCAAGGAATATTTCTTTTCGTTTGCCTTTCAATGCCTGAGCAACAATTTCTTCTGAATGCCCGAGTCCATAAACAGCGGCAGTATCTATCCAATTGATTCCGAGCTCGAGCGCACGGTGGATTGCTTTTATTGACTGGTCATCGTCAACCAGACCCCAACCATATTCCCACGGACCTCCGATAGCCCATGCACCAAAACCGATTTCTGTCAATTGAGGACCAAGTTTACCAAGTGTTCGTGTTTTTAGCATATTGTATTAAAAAGTAATTTGTCTTCCTGAAGTTCTAAGAATGTCAAATCTTACTCCTAACGGGAATCGGTTTTCTTAGATATCTGAGGAAAATATTTTATGATACATTCCGGGCATAAGCCGTGCGTAAACGTTGCGTCGGTATGCTTCATGATATATGATTCAACTTCTCCCCAATATCCTTTATCGTCGCGAATCTTTTTACATGATGAGCAGATAGGAAGCAAACCGCTTAAGTTTTTAACTTCGGCGAGAGCCTCTTTTAATTCTTGAATTAGTTTTTCACGTTCTTCTTCGAACAGCTTTCGCTCGGTAATATCAATCCACGCACCATACATCATTTTCACGTTTTTTTCGTTCTCATGTATTAAAACAGCTTGGTCAAGAAACCATCGATACGTTCCGTCAGAAATACGCCAGCGGTACTCGGTAGTGATTTGACCCTCTGTTTCGATTTTATAGAAATCGTTTGTAACTTTCCCGAGATCAGTTTCATGGATTCTTGATTTCCAAAATGACTTTTCTTTCAGAAATTGGTCTGGTTTGAAGCCGGTTATTTGAAAAATATTATCGCTTATCCATGTAGCATCGAAATCTGATCCCGGAATCGCTCGGTACAGGGCAACGGGAACAGACTTAAATATAATCTCTTGATTGCGATTTATTTCGCGAAGTGCTAATTCAGCTTGTTTCCGTTCGGCTATATCACGTGCAACACCAACAAGCGCAACTGGTTTATCGTCCATGTCGAAAACAACAGAAGACCAAAGCTCAACTGGGAATGAAGTGCCATCTTTACGTCTGTTCATTACTTCACCGTTCCAATCACCTTTCCCAATCGTGGTTTTATGAATTTCCCTTTGAATCTCTTCGGTAACATCAGGCGAAACTATTAGAGAGATGTTTTTTCCATTAAGCTCTTCTTCAGAGTATCCATACATCTCGATAAATGCATCATTTACAAATAAGAAATTATTATTAAGGTCAGTAATGCAAATTGCATCTTTTGTTGATGCTACGGTTTGTGCAAGCAGTCTTTGTTTTGCTTCTGCCTGCCTTAATTCGGTTACATCCCTATTAATTGATAATATTGCATCCCGCCCCTCATAATCTATAACTACTGCACTTGCAATAATATGCAGTTCATCTCCATCTTTAGTGAAATGAATGGTTTCCACTGTTTCCTTTTTTCTTTCACGCAAAGTTTGTTCTATAGCTATTTCCCCAAGCTCGACATTCTTACTTATGTTTTTAAGACTTTTTCCAATAAATTCCTCACGTAGATAACCGTAAAGCTCACACGCTTTTTTATTTACCTCAAGAATTATCTCCTGTTTCGGGTCAAAAATCATAATAGCATCATTTGCGTTTTCGAAGAGATTGCGATAACGATACTCGGATTTCTTTAGTATTATAGCTTGCTCCCGTTTCTTTTTAAAATAAATGAAACCAAACATTAAAAGACCAATTGATAATGTACCTACCGGAAAATAAAACATCGGTTTTAAAAATAAAGGCGGCTCGATTTTAAAAGCGGTACTTTTAATATCTGTTCTATAATTTCCCAATAATCCTTTTGTTTGAACAGTAAGTGTATGTGAGCCTGAAGAAAGGTTTGGCTCGATAATCTGGCGCTGACGACTCCACGAGGTCCATTCTTTGTCATCTATTTTATATCGAATTTCAATATCCGCTGATACTTGTTCACCCCAGTAAGAGAACACTTTGCAATGTGCATACAGGGTGTTCCCTCGTGTAACAGGTTCTAATATGTCCACTATCGGCGGGGTTGTTTGAATATCTTCAAGGTTGAGAATTTCCACTCCACCCCCGCCTGTTCCAAGAAATAATTTATTTTCGAGTGGAAGCAAGGGCCAAATATGAGCATTCGATAAACCATCATTCAAATCAATGTTGAACCATGTACCATTATCGAACAAATTGATACCGCCGCGTCCGGCAATCCATAATCTATTCTTTTCATCTATCCGAATATCCCATATCGCATTACTGACTAATCCATCAGATGTCGTCAGGAATTTTACCGTGTCGTCTTCAATAAAACCAAGCCCATATCCCCGATCGCTGAACCAAACTTTATTCTGATTATCAATCGCAAGCGTGAATATTCTTGTATCTCTGAGCCCTTCTTTTTCTGTCCAATGTTTCCATGTTCCAGCAGAAGAATTCGATGACTCGGGTCTCCAACTGCTAATCCCACCTGCAGTAGCAAACCAGAATGAACCATCCAAACCTTCAGCAAATGAATAAACCCGTCCATCGATAAGTCCCTTTTCTGTTCCCCAATAGATAAATTTTCCATTATCATAAACATACGCACCTGGTTCTTTATCAATATTACGATAATCAGGATCTTTTTTAAAAATGCCGAGGAACCACAATCTTCCCTTTATATCTTTTTTAATTTTGTGAATATGTCCGGCATCTAAACCCTCTTTCAAGCCGAAGTATTTCCATCTGCGTCCATCCCACCGAAATGCGCCTTCAAACGAGAGCCCGCTCGAAATCCATACATTTCCTTCGTCATCCTCGATCAAACCTGTTAGAACAGTTAACTTGGTATTAAAAATTTTTTCGATAGTTTGTGTAGTTCCGTTTGGTTTACGTGTTACAAGCCCATTACCAGTCGCTAACCAAATTGATCCATCTTTTGTGCGGATGATTTCGTTAATATTGTTTTTCAAATCAAATTGTGTAAATTTCCAAACTTCCCATCTTTTTGAAGCTGCCCGATGAAGATATAATCCTAATTCTGTCCCAACCCAGAGGTCACCTTTAGTTCTGTATTTCAATATGTGAGCATCCTTTAGCTGAAAAGGGACATATTGCAATGGAGACCATACACTATTATGACGAATTTTGACGACATCTGGATCTTTTATCATAATTGCATCGCCTGTTGAACCGATATCGAGAGCTAAAACATTTTCAATTCCTTCGTTTTGATTTCTTCTCGGTTCAGAATTGGTCGTCCACTCCCAAAGCCCAAAATGACTTCGCGGACTTAGTATTGATGCAAGACCATTACCAAGACTATCTTCTACCAAAAGTTCGACTCCAATCGGCAGCGAAGCAGATTTTATCTTAAGAGTCCATTGATTTTTTTCCCACCGATACAGACCCCCGGCTGTATTAAGCCATGAACTATAACGTGTTCGGAGAACTTTTAAGATTTTTTGATTCTCGATATTTTCAGATGAAAGTATGAATGGCTTTATGGAATTGGCTTGAAGTATAAATAACTTCTCATTTACCGTCATGAGAAGTTCATTGTTACTAAAGAGAGCTATTGAATTTACTTTCTGCTCCTCGCCATGAATGATGATTGGAATTTTCCTGAAGCCCTTCTGACCACCGTAATACAACTGAAAAGAAATTAAAAGATAGATGCTGTCGCTTTCATCCGAAACAATCGCTTGAGGCATCCGTTCAGGTAACCCATATTTATGAGAGATGCTTTGCCAATAAAAACCGTTATACCATGCGGTACCGAATTCCGTTGCAGCCCATACGATTCCGTTTTTTGTTTCAATTATATCAAAAACCCGATTCGATGGCAGACCATCATCGGTAGTGAAATGCACCCAACGCCAATTATCGTTGAGTGTGTTAGTTTGTCCATAGGTAATTGTAGTAAAGGCGGCAAATATGAAAAATATTTTCAGAATACTTGATATATAAAACATGTTCTTTTCATTTCTTGAAATGATAGTATGCGGCACAAGCACCCTCCGATGATACCATTGGCGCACCCAAGGGATGTTCGGGTGTGCATTGAATTCCAAAAGCACTGCACTCGCTTGGCTTCTTTAAGCCCTGGAGTACTGAACCAGCAATACATAAAGGTGATTCTTGTTGTTCTATAATCTTTATATTAAACAAATTCTCTGAATCAAAATACTGAAAATTTTTATTTAATTTCAATCCGCTGTGAGGTATGCCACCAATTCCACGCCATTTACGATCACACATTCCAAAAACTTCGCCGATTAATTTTCTTGCAGCTACATTTCCTTCCTTCCTTACGGAACGGCTGTATTGATTTTCAACATCGAATCTGTTTTCTTCGAGTTGTTTTACACACAAATACAAACCTTGAAGAATGTCAACGGGCTCAAAACCTGTTACAATGATTGGGACTTTGTATTTGGCTGCGATAGGGATATACTCTTCGTAACCCATCACTGTACATACATGACCAGCGGCGAGAAACCCTTTTATGTACTTATCGGGAGATGATAGAAGTGTTTCAATAGCCGGTGGGACTAAAACATGTGAACATAAGATAGAAAAATTTTTTAATCCTATTTTCCTTGCCTGCCATACTGCCATTGCATTTGGGGGTGCAGTTGTTTCAAATCCTACAGCAAAAAAAACTACTTTCTTATCTATATTTTGCTGAGCAATTTTTAGAGCATCGAGAGGGGAGTAAACTATTCGAACATCACCACCTTCGGCTTTTACTGTAAGCAAATCTTTTTCCGAGCCGGGGACACGAAGCATGTCACCAAATGATGTGAAAATAACTTCCGGTAGTGATGCAATTGCGATTGCTTTATCTATCATTTCGATGGGAGTTACGCAAACAGGACAACCAGGGCCATGTAGGAGTGTGATTTTTTTTGGTAGAAGTTCTTCGATACCATATTTCATAATTGTATGTGTTTGTCCCCCGCAAACTTCCATAATTGTCCAAGGTCGTGTTGTTATTTTCTTTATATGCTCAATATATTGTTGAGCGATTTTACTGTTTCTATATTCGTCTATGTATTTCATGTTTTATAGGATGATAGAGGATAGATGATAGAAAATAGAGAATCGAGAATTATCATTTGTAGCTTGTCCAATGTTCAAATAAGCTGTATAACATTCTTCCAACCTCATCATAACGTTTTATTAAATTTGAATGTTCATCATCTGAAATATATTTACAATCGTGTGCGAAGTCTAACCATAGCTTTGTTTCATCAGACGAACCAAGTGAATCCATCAAATGTCGTTTGAATACATTCTCATAAACACGTTTAGCACTTCCTTCAACGATATTAGCAGGAACCGACCTTGAAGCCCTTCGAATTTGATCGGTTAATGAATAAAGTTCTTCTCGGGGAAATTTTTTCGTCAGCCAGAATATCTCCATCGCAAGTTCATAAGATAGTTGATAAACCTTCAAATCTTTATACGACTGAATCATCGACTAATCCTCCTATGATAATTTTACCTAAATATTCTATCATCTATTCTCTATTTTCTATTCTCTATTTTCTATTTTAAAATCATCCTCCAAACCTCCAATCTCCTCAAACATCCTCAGCGTTTCAAGTGCTTCTTTTTCATCAACTTTACTAATTGCAAAGCCGACATGAACAATAACATACTCGCCAACTTTCACATCAGGGACCCATTCGAGACAAATCTTTTTTTGGATCCCACCAAAGCTTACTTTACCCATTACAGGTTGAGATGATGTATCAATTTCTAAAACTTTACCGGGTATTGCTAAACACATAGCTGTTCCTTTTAATAAAATATAAATCTACTCAATCATTTCGTTAATTACAATGACTATTTTTCTCCTTAATCCCGACATAGAAGGGATCATTTTATATTCAACCCATGCAGAAAAAA
>CAYYIJ010000087.1:0-8951 GCA_964471945.1 uncultured Chlorobiaceae bacterium | reverse complement strand
CCTGTTGTCTCGACATCGAATACTAAATAATCGACTTCATCGATGTGTTGAGAATTATGAAATTTTTGAGACTTTAGTTTCAAATTAAAATATTTTTACTTGTAGTGTTTTCGTTTGGTTCGTTTTTTAAGTTTTTTCCCTGAATATTCAATTTTTTGATCGAATAGCGATAACACTGAACTTTCTTCTGCTTTATACTGATATGTTTTTTTTATTTCGATAATCTTACCATCCAATCTTTTGGATATAACATCAGAATATCTCGATGAGATATCCATGGTTATATATTTTCTTTTTAGTTTTTTTGCTACAGCGGCAGTCGTACCTGTTCCACCGAAAGGATCAAGAACGATGTCACCAATATTTGAACTTGTACTAATAATACGCTCTAATAGGCTTTCTGGCATCTGGCAAGGATGATCACCTAACCTTTCTTTAAATGTGCCGCAGACACGCGAGAATTCCCACACGTCGTCGGGTACTTTACCCTTAGGATGGGCTCGTTTATCTTTATATATCAACTGTCGAGCTGATGGGATTCTAATGTCTTGGTTATTAAAGGTAAAGGATTCTTTATCTTTGGTGAAATATAAAATATGAGTGTGGGCACGATTAAATTTTTTCCTTTGGTTTTGACCGAATGTATAATACCAGACAATCCAATTTCTGAAATGAAATCCTGTCTTTTTCAGTATTATATTAATTTCCGCTGCAAATTCATCTCCAATTGCGATATAAATAGATCCATCCTTTTTTAGAATTCTATATGTTTCTCGAATCCATCGTTCAGACCAATTAGAATAATCTTCATACTTTAGTTTGTCTTCATATATATCGTATTTAATACCAATATTGAAGGGTGGATCAGCAAAAATTAAATCTATACAACTATTTGGAAGTTGTTGCATGATTTCGACACAATCACCAAGGTATACTTTATCAATTTCAAGATTCATTTTTCTAACTCAAATAGTTTTAAGGGATTAAGCTTAAATTGGATTTTTGTTGGATCTGGTGTTCCACCTTTCTTCTGCATAGTTATTTTTCCAATATATAAACTTCCTTTTGGGGATACAGCTACTGGTCCATTTCCATAAAAATTCATGACCCTGTTTATTTCTTGTAGGGTCCATCTGGTTTGCTTTGTTTGTTTATTAAATTCTGTGACTAACAGCCATTGAGCAGATAATCCGCCTCTGCCTTTTATTATATCATTAATAATAAGAATTTTATTTTTCTCGAAAAAGTTTATGATTTTTTCTTGAATTTGTTTTGGCATTTCATAAATTTTTAATCTCCTTTTGTCCTCTATATTTGCGATTTCGATATCTTTTGGGTATTCGGCTGGCGAAATCTCTCCTGTAAATAATTTTAACCAAAATGCTATCTCATCATCGAATCCCCACATCCTTTTGTAATCTTCGATTGTTCTTTTATCAACTTGATTATAAGGGAATCCTGTGTTTGCTTTCTTTAGAGAAATGTTTTCGATCTTTAATATATTTCCAATTCGAATAATTATTTGTATTTGAACATCTGCTTTTTTGTATTTGAGAGTTTCATTTTGATCTACCTCTTTAACGTGGTATTGGTTTAAATCATCTTTCTTGATTTTAAATGGAATTCTAACTGCGGTTAGAGAATTTATTTTTGAAACACCGAATCCCATTTTCTCTAACCATTTCTGCGCGTCAGGATCTTCTATCCAATTATTAAATTTGTTGCAAATATTCTTTTCATTCGCGAAGCCACCCTCTGCGGTTTTAGAACCTCTTCTTGCTTTCCTATTCATCTCATTCCTTAATATTCAAGTATTCATTCCATCTGTTAAACAGATGCGCGGTTGCGATTACATCCCCCAAACAATACTCTGCAATCTCTCTGAATTTACCTTCACGGTAGAGGGGACCTAAGTCTAAGCCGGTTATTCCTTCGCTCTTCGGACTTTTAATTCCGAACGCTTTACAATAAAAATCTAAATTGAATTTCCGGATTGCACCGTAAAAAGTCAGTTGATCGAGAAGATCGCAATGTTCTTTTGCATCGTAACGGTATGGCATGATGTTTTTTGTCGGCTTTATACTGTTGAGCGCCGAGCGAAGCATGATAAATGGATTATCGAAAGTCCTTCCATTAAATGTTATGTATTGTTTGTAATGCTGGATTGTTTCCCAGAAGTTTGTGAGTATTTCCTTTTCGTTTCCGGAAATAAATTCAACTTTATTATTTTCTGAAAAGTATTTCTCTTTTATATTCGATTGATAAAATACTTTTCCACCCATCGTTTCAGGATTCACCATGGCAATCGCTATTATCTGTGCGGTGAGTGGGGTCAGATTTAGTTTTTGCATCTCTGCTTCACGTTTCTCTTCAGTATCAGCGAATTTCATTAGATATTCTTGCTGAACTTCGTCGAATGACTCGAATGGCAAGGCAAGTGTTTCTATATCGAAAATAACTGATGACATTTTAAACCTCCAAATCAATTTCTTTGTTATGGAAAATATTTTTTAAAACTGTGGATATTATAGACCAAGTGAATCCTCTATTCTGAAGAAATCGGACAATCTGTTGCTGCTGCTTCATTGGCTCAATCTTTTTTCTTGACATGCGATACTTTTTCAGTTGTTTCTTAGCTGCCTCCAGAGCAGATTTATTTTCAATAGAGTCATCGACCTTCCCCAGTATGTCTTGAATAATTGAGTTCGATATTCCTTTTTGCCGTAACTTTTGTTGTAAAAGTCGTTTGCCCGCAGGTTTTTTAATCTGAAAATCGTTGATAAACGCTTTGGCAAATTTTATGTCGTTGATAAAATCGAGGGAGCGAAGATATTCCAAAACTTGATCAATGGTTTTCAGATGAAATTCTTTTTCAATCAGTTTTGTCCTGACTTCTTTTTCGCTTCGCATCCTATAGTTTAAGAAACGGAGTGCTTTTTGTTTAGCAAGTGTAAATTCTTCTGTCGAATTTAATTTATCCATCAACTCAGACTGTAGTTCATCACCTTTTCGTAGACCGAACTTGACAATTACTTCTTTATGTAAGCCTAAAGCAAACTCGCCATCCAGATAAATATTTACTCTATCGGGATGGCGTTTCTGCCTTTCGATTTTTGTTATAATCATTGATTGGATAACAAATCTTTATGTTTTTACGGGTGGCTTTTTCACAGGTTCCGGTTTTGCAGTCTTTGTTTGATCATCTTCGATCAAGCCGATCTTCTTCCTGACCTCGATATTTATTTGCTTTGCTAACTTATCGTTTTCGATGAGATATTTTTTCACAGCATCTCGCCCCTGCCCAATTCGATCGCTGCCATATGCAAACCATGACCCGCTCTTTGTTATAATGTTGTGCTCAACTGCCGTGTCGATAAGATCGCCAAGCCGGGAGATTCCTTCATTGTACAGGATTTCAAATTGTGTTTCCTTAAATGGTGGCGCGACTTTATTCTTTACGACTTTAACTTTAACACGGTTACCTATAATATTTTGTCCATCTTTAATAGCCTCAATGCGGCGGATGTCGAGTCGGAGAGAGGCGTAGAACTTTAATGCGTTCCCACCGGTCGTCGTCTCTGGGTTGCCGAACATCACACCGATCTTCTGACGAAGCTGGTTCGTAAAAATAACTGATGTTTTCGACTTGCTGATTGCTGCGGTCAATTTACGGAGTGCTTGCGACATTAATCGAGCTTGAACGCCCATAGTAGGATCACCCATCTCACCTTCTATCTCAGCACGTGGTGTTAATGCAGCAACTGAATCTACGACTATCACATCTAATGCACCGCTGCGCACGAGTGTTTCAACAATTTCCAGCGCCTGTTCACCATATTCCGGTTGGGAAAGCATCAAGTTGTTAACATCTACGCCGAGTTTCTTTGCATAGTTGATGTCGAGTGCATGCTCGGTATCAATGAATGCGGCGATACCTTGTTTCTTTTGTGCTTCTGCAATCACTTGTAAACAGATAGTTGTTTTTCCCGATGCTTCTGGTCCAAAAATTTCTGTAACTCTGCCTCTCGGGATTCCACCGATACCGATAGCAGCATCGAGCGAGATCGAACCGGTAGATATTGAATCCACCTTAGCGATAGGTCCTTCATCGAGCTTCATAATAGCACCTTTGCCGTGCTGTTTTTCAATTTGCTCAACTGCAATTTTCAATGCTTGTAATCGTGATTCTTTATTTATTTCTTCTGGCATTATGTGCTCCTTTCATTGTCTTGTATGATGGGAAATATTTCTCAGATTATTTTTTATGAAACCGCGATAATAAATCAGAGATTATGTTTCTAATTTGTTCGGAATCAAATGGTTTTTCGATATACCCATCCGCACCGATATCTTTAGCAGTTCGTTTGGCATCGAAGTCGTCAATAGATGACATAAAAACGTATGGTATTTTGTTTAGTTTCGGATCTTTCTTAACTTCTTGAAAGAGATCGAAACCATTGATATAAGGCATATGAACGTCACTCATGATAAGGTCAGGCACTTTTTTATGAAGTGCTTTCAAAGCCGCCTCTCCACCTTCGGCGGTTAATATGTTTAATTTTTTATCAGGTAAAGCGAGTCGTATTATTTCTAACCATGCTGGCTCATCATCTACAAACAAAACCGTGCTTTTCTTTTTATTTACTTTTTGTAAACTCATAATCGTTCTTATCTTTTAGATTTTAGATTTTAGTGGAATAGCTTTAAGGATTGAATATTCTGATCCTTGTGGTTTTAAGATACTTTTCATTATTAATATTTCCTGAATAACAGCATCCCGACGTTCAAAGTTAAGCTTTTCCAACATAGGATGCAAATTATTTAGACCTTTGAAACTCTTTACTCGACCTAATGTTATATGTGGACGAAAGGGTCTTTGTTCAATCTCAAATCCGAATGGGAGAAGAATAGTATCTAAAGCATTTTTAATTTGTTGTAACGCACCATCGCGATCATCACATCCGATCCAAATTACGCGGGGATGTTTTTTGTTTGGAAAACTACCGAGCGATTGATATGAGATATCGAATGGGAGAAAATGATTTAAGGATGATTCACATGCCGTGATCAGTTGATGAAGGATAGTTTCTTCAACATTTCCCAAGAACTTGATTGTTGCATGAAATTTATCTTCGGTATCCCATTTAACATCAGCGTTTGATTTTTTCAACTCAAGTTGAAGTTGGGTCATTTCCTTTTTAATAGAATCGGGAGTGTCGAATGCGATAAATGTTCGGATACCTGCCATACGTCATTCAATATTTAATAGTTTACGTCTGAGTAAATCAATGGCTGCTTGAGAAGCACGTTCTTTTACCTGGATTCTTCCTTCACCGAATTGAAATTTTTGAGCAGCAGTTTCTTCATTATTTGAAAAGCCAATCCAGACGAGTCCGATTGGTTTTTCTTTTGTTCCCCCAGTCGGTCCAGCAATTCCTGTTGTTGAGATGCCAATATCTGAACCGGCAATAGATCTAACTCCCGATGCCATTGCTTCGGCAACTTCTTTGCTAACTGCCCCATGCTTATCTATTAAATCTTTGGGTACATTGAGAAGATCGATTTTAGATTTATTACTGTATGTTACAACAGCGAGTTGTATATAGTTAGAGCTACCGGAGATATTCGTGAATTTGTTTGCGATCATCCCACCAGTGCATGATTCTGCGATTGCTAATTTTAATTTTTTTTCCGTGAGTATTTTACCAACAACTGCTTCAATTTCTTCATCATCAATGCTATAAATATATTTTCCGATTCTGTCACGTATTCTCTTCTCAATCGAAAGTAATTTAGCTTCACATTTCGTTTTTTCTTCTCCAGAGACTGTAATTCTTAATCGAACACCCATAGGTGAAGGCAGGAAAGCAAGTTTTTCTCCATCTATAATTTCTTCAAGGCTACCTAATCGTTTTGCTATTTCAGATTCTGGAATACCAGTTGTCATCAAAGTTTTATGCAAGATAACGTTACCGATTTTTTTTGTTTGGAAAAATGGAATTACGGAATCATTCATCATGCTTTTCATCTCGTACGGTACTCCTGGCATGACGATAAAAAATCTCTCGTCTTTCTCGAATAACTCTCCTACGGCAGTTCCGAATTTATTTGGAATGATGACAGCACCCTCAGGAATAAATGTTTGATCTTCTGCGGCGGGTGTCCATCCCCTGTTCCTCTGTTGCATGTAGCTCTGAACGTTCTTACATGCTTCTTCACTTGAAACAAGCTCAACATCGAAAAACTTGCAGACTGCATTGCGAGTAACGTCATCGTGGGTTGGGCCTAATCCTCCGGTTACAATTATAATGTCAGTTCGTTTGTAATATTCTTTGAATGTATTTAGAATTTCTTTTTCATCATCCCCAACTGTAACTATTCGTAAGATGTAGATGCCAATGCTATTTAGCTTTTCAGCGATAAAGGCAGCATTAGTATTTACAACCATACCATTAAGTATCTCATCGCCAATGGAAATAATAGTAGCATTCATGAACGATTTTAAATAATTGTTGGGAATATTAATAATAAGATTCGAACACTGATGTTTGTATAAATTCCTGCTACAACATCATCGAGCATTATGCCCCAGCCATTTTTATATTTTTCAACATAACGTGCCGGCTGTGGTTTGAAAATATCATACGCTCTAAAGAAGAAAAAACTGATAAGAATAATTAAAAATGTTTTTGGAAGAAGTAGTAGTGAAATCCACATCCCAACGATTTCATCGATGACGACTGATGATGGATCGTTACCTAATCTATTTTCCATCACAGATGAAACATACGTGCCGATAAAAAAACAAAGGATGCTTATAGTTAAAATGGATATTGGTGTTTCAAATCCTGGGATCGCATAAATTAGAATTCCCACAATACTGCCGCATGTACCTGGAGCAAAAGGAGAGTGCCCACTGAAGAATCCTGTTGCTATGAATCTTACCGTGAAAGGGATAGATTTACAATTACTATTAAGTCCCGAGATAGCGGACATACAGTTTTTGTAAAAGTTTTCTGTTATCAATGAGGTACATTATTCCCGTACCTATTGTTGATAGTGTTACAAGCAGCATCATACCAAATAAAACTTGCGGATGCATCAGACTTTCTATCCACTCTTTAAAATCAAGTTTTATCCAAGGGATCGAACTGGCTATGTACATTATGAGTATGTAATAGATTACAATGAATTCACCGAATGTTTTTGCTTGTGCGGTTTTGGATGTAATAATTGGTTGATCTGTCCATTCTGCGATACTTCTGAGCGAAGTTATGATGAAATCACGTATAACGATAACCCAGACCATCCACCCATCGATGAGATTCAAATAAACGAATGAAAAGAGAGCGGTGAGTGAAAGAATTTTATCGGCTAATGGATCGAGAAATTTTCCCCACCGTGTTACATAACCATATTTTCGCGCAACCCAGCCATCGTACCAATCTGTTAGGCCAGCCACGACGTAAACAATCAAGGATATTTGTTTCCAGAAAGATGATTCAGAAAAGAGACAGAGTGCGAAAACCGGTGTAAGTATTATGCGGAAGGTTGTTAATGAATTCGGTATCGACATCGTCTCTTATAGTTTTTCATAATTTACCATTTTTTAAGGGAATTGCAAAGTATTGGTAATATTTGATTTTTGAAGAGATATTCCTTAATATTCTATTAAGAAATATTTTCAGAAAAAGGGGAAACGTTATGAATGTGTTTTATTTTTTAATCGTATGTTTTTTTCTTGGTTGTTCAGATAACTCAAATCACATCGTGGAGGAAAGAACCAACTTAACTTTCGAAACTCTTATTCACAATTCGAATACATTTAGTAATCAAGAACTCGCTACGATTACACTGAGAAATAAGGTAGAGGAGATCGAGTTCCTTGCTAAATATCCAATGTCGACTGCTTTTCCTGAAATTGATTATCGGAGGGATATGGTTATTGGAATATTGCTTGGCTGGCGGTCGAGTGTTAGCATCAGAGTAACGATAGATCGAGTGAGACTTGAGGGAAGGGCGTTGAAAATCTATGCACACGAGTTTCATCCAATCGGTCAACGACAAGCTATTGGCTATCCTGCACACTTGATAGTTCTTCGGAAATCGCCTCTCCCTGTTTCTTTTACTCCTATTAAAGTAATCAAGGAAGATCAGGATTCCGATATTCATGGAAAATGGCTCTTTAAATATTTTGAAGACGTTGTAACAGGCAAAATAGATATTCCGCCATCTATTGTTCGAGACGTAACGATTGAATTCCGGAAACCTAATGGTATCGGTGGGCAAGGACCATGCAACCAATATGGTGGTTCGTTCACTCTATACCATAGTAATGGACTAAAACTTGAATCACTTTATTCAACAGAAATGTGGTGCGGCGATATTATTGGTAAATGGGAAGCACGTTATTTTAGTGCTTTACTGGATGTGAATTCATATTATACTAATGCAAATGAATTAAAATTATTTTTTGATAATAAGCGAAAAGCAATCATTTATAATCGGTATCGGTTTCCACAATTACCGATGGGTGCCATTGAAGGAACTGTAAAATATTTTGTCGACAGTTCAGTATGGATTGGGGGCGAAACAGAACCATCTGGGTATATTTTGGATAATCCTAAATGGATACAGGGTGAACCAAGTTACTATTTTCGGCGTGTTTATGTTACGGAGTTACAATACCAATCCGAAAGTATCCACTGGTGATCATACAAACTATCAGAATAATCGATTAACCTTTGATATAATAGAAGAGACTTCTGAAATATTATAAAACCATACCCGTCATTCCGAACTTGTTTCGGAATCTAAGCGATTTAAGACCCTGAAATGAATTCAGGGTGACCCTTTGGGTGATTTTTCAGAAGTCTCGAGTAGTGATTACGAATCACGAATTAATAAATTACGACTCCGGCATATTTGTCGAAATATTCAATAAAAAACCC
>CAYYIJ010000086.1:0-9019 GCA_964471945.1 uncultured Chlorobiaceae bacterium | reverse complement strand
CTTATTACCACAAAGATGGTGCAAAGCGTGCCGCATACATTGATAACTTCATGGCAAATCTACATTGGGGAAGGATCAATGAACGATATAAGAAGTATGTATTAGGGAAGTAAATATTTTAGATTTCAGATTTAAGTCTGAAGATTGCGGATCAATGTGTAAAAAGGTCGGTGATGAGCCGACTTTTTTATTGATGCTTTGGTATATGTAGATTATCTTCCACAATTAAACATGCACAAAATTTTTTTAAGTCGATGAGAGTAAACAGAACTATCCGAATCCTTTCAATCCAACAATAACGATGAGCTATCAATTGCCGGGAGTAGGACAAGATTTGCAAACTTTGGTTGATGAGGTTCAAGAGACTTCTGAAAAATTATTTTATACTAATAAAAACTGTCACGCTGAGCGTGTAAGCCTTAGGCTTACTTGTCGAAGCGTGAAATTGTAGTAAATTGTCATGGTTCGACAGGCTCACCATGACTTTTATCTTATTTTTCAGAAGTCTCTTCAATTTTCAAGCTACGAGTCAGTTGAGTGGGATACCCGGCAAAGCGGGATTGGAAATGGTGTTTATTTCTATCGACTTGAAGCGACAAGTATAAACCGACCGAGTAAACCATATATACAGGTAACTTTTACGGTGATCATAATCCACACTCAAAAAAACAATAAAAATGTGCTTTAAAAGTTTAATATATCGACTTTTTAATAAAACCCTTGAGATTTATCAATACAATTTCTATATTTAATTAAACCATATTTAAAATCTAACATATCCAATAACATTTTATGAAATCACTCACAATTATCATAGCAATCTTAATCGCTATATCTCCTCTTACAGCCGAATCACAAGGAAAATATTCACAAATTAAAATCTTTGTACCTGATAAGACCGCTCTAAACAAGATATGGAGCAGCGGCATCGACTATGAAGGATCTTCAGGAAAGATCGGTGGATGGATGGAATTCGTTGTAAGCCAGCACGAGCTTCAGCAATTAAATTTACAAGGGATTGCATATAATATCGTACACGATGATCTCAGTGAGATCAACCAGCAAAGCTTATCCAAATTTCCTGTAGATGCACTTGGCTTTGGATATGGCAGCATGGGGGGATACTATACTTATGTAGAAGTAAAATCACAACTCGATTCAATGAAACTTCTTTACCCAAACATCATAACGGCAAAAGAGAGTATCGGAACTTCGATTCAAGGACGAGCAATTTGGATTTCAAAAATATCGGACAATCCCAATGATTATGAAATAGATGAACCGGAAGCTTTATACACCGCACTCACACATGCTCGAGAGCCGCAAGGTATGATGACAGTTATCTATTATATGTGGTGGCTGTTAGAAAATTATGGTATCGATCCAACCGCGACATATCTCGTGAACAATCGACAGATGTGGTTCATACCAGTCGTGAACCCTGACGGTTATGTGTTTAACCAAATGAATTATCCAAATGGTGGCGGGATGTGGAGGAAGAATCGCCGTGCTAATGTTGGTGGTTCTTACGGAGTTGACCTCAACCGTAACTATGGACCATATTATATGTGGGACTCACCGAACGGGGGATCGAGTACTAATCCGGCAAGTGACACATATCGTGGGATAGCTCCATTTTCCGAGCCAGAGGTAACTACCATACAGCAATTTTTATATGATAATAATGTAAAAACATGTTTCAATTATCACACATTTGGTAATCTCCTAATTTATCCATGGGGATACTTATCTGCTGAGAGTGCTGATTCACTTATTTATCGTGAGTTTGCATTCGACATGGTTGGGATCAATAGATACGCAACGGGAACAGACCTCCAAACTGTAAACTATTCTACACGCGGTAATTCTGATGATTTCATGTATGGCGATCATTCAAAACCTCAAACGTTTGCTATGACACCTGAAGTGGGACCTTCATTCTGGCCACCTTCAAATCAAATTTTTCCACTTGCTATCGAAAATTTGAATGCAAATATTTATTTTTCTTATGTCGCTGGTCAATACACAACAATAAAGCATAACGAAATCATAGATGGAAAAGGCGATGGCTATCTCGAAGCGGGTGAACAATTCATACTAAATTCCACTTTGTGGAATAAAGGACTTGGCGACGCTTCAGACCTAGAGATCATGATTTCTTCATCATCACCCAATATTATTTTTTCACCTGATAAAGTTACACTAGATAACTTACCTGCACGAACGGATACAATTGTATCATTTTCCGGTACAATCGGATTAAGCAGTCAGACTGGTTCGCGAGTAAATATATTTTTTGAAATCACAGATCAAACCGGTTATAAAAATTTTGACACTATTGCAATTTTTATAGGAAAACCAATCGTTTTATTGGCGGACAGTGCATCGAATGGAATTGGAAATTGGATTGCATCAGGCGGTTGGAATACAACAACTAATGCACATACACCTCCATTTTCTTTTACGGACAGTCCAACAGGAAACTATACATCGAATGCGAACGCTCTTCTCACACTTGCTTCAACTCTAAATTTGACCGAGTATAACTATTGCATTCTCCGCTATTGGACGAAATGGGCAATCGAGCCCTCTTATGATTTTGGGAGAATAGAAGTCTCAACAAATGGCGGTACCAATTGGATATCTTTAAGGAGTGAACTTTCACATGTTGGCTCTACACGAGGTGTACAACTCGCTGGTACTTGGGGATATGATGGCTATACCCCAGGGTTAGATTGGGTTGAAGAGGAAATCGACTTATCACCTTTTATTGGTAATCAATTATTGCTGCGTTTTCGTCTTTCGAGCGATGGAACCGATAATCGAGATGGCTGGTATCTCGACGATATCCGTGTGCTTGCTTACCTAAACATCGCTCAGTATTCGGAATTAACTATCACCGATAACGGCGGAGAATCAGATATCTTGATATTTGGTGAAACTCCTGGTGCAACGGATGGAATTGACGAATTCATAGGCGAGTACGAATTACAATCCAAACCATCGCCCGGAACATTTGATGCACGCTGGCTTATTAACAGCACTGAGGGATTGAAGATCGATATGAAAGAGACATTATCTTCGGAAAATAATTCAAATACGTTCACTGCCGAATTTCAACCAGGAGCAGGTGGATACCCAATCACATTGAAATGGAATCCAGCAAAATTTCTTGATGGCGGCTGGAAATTACGTGATGGTTTAACTCGTGGAACATTGATTAACATCAACTTGTGGACAGATACCATTCTGGTAATCAGTAATCCGTCAATCCATTCTGTTGAAATAACACACACGCTTGAAGATACATTAGAACAAATCATAGAAAATGGATGGAATATATTATCAGTACCAGTAATTGCCGATAATCGAGCGAGGAGCTTTTTATATCCTCAATCTAAATCAGCAGCATTCGCATTCCAAGGAAGTTATGTTATTACAGACACACTTGAATACCAACAATCATATTGGTTAAAATTTATTTCAGATGATACGATTACATTCATTGGCACACCGATAGTTCGAAGCACAATACAAATTCCCCCAACTTGGGCATTAATAGCCGGCTTAAGTTATGCTACACAAGTGAATCAAATGCAATGCGACCCACCGCCATGTAAGCCATTTGTTTATCAAGGAACTTATATTGAACCAACTACTTTAGCACCAGGTGAGGGCTTCTGGATGAAAGGCCCTCGTCAGCTTAGTTATTCAACTTACCCTGCATCTGGTTCAGTCGCACGCAAAGATCTAACAGTTCATAAAACGAATTCTTACAATACTATTACAATTTCAAATGGAGGAGGGCGAAAAGCGACACTCTTTTTCGATAAAAATCATGAATTGGACGCTGCTGTCCTGGAAACGAACGAGTTACCACCTCTGCCGATAGGTAATGCCTTCGATGTTCGTTTTGAATCACAACGGAATATTCATATCTTTAACTCAGCAGACGCTTCAAATGAGATAAAAATTCAAATTCAATCATCCATTTATCCAATTACAATAGAATGGAATAAATTGAAGAAAGATAACACTACATACGAGTTAGTAATTGCGAGTGGCAATGAAGAATCTGGGGTTCAATCCCTTACTATGAAGGGCGCGATGATAATTACTGATCCAAGCATCAAATCTCTTGTTCTGAGAACTCGACCCTCTGAAATTATTCCGAGAGATTTTGCTCTACACCAGAATTATCCTAACCCGTTTAATCCAGCGACTACAATTAGTTTCGATTTACCAACCCCATCGCTTGTTACTCTAAAAATATTTAACACACTTGGCCAAGAAGTTTCCTCAATATTAACAAATATATATTATGACGGAGGTCGATACTCCACAAATATTGATGGAAGCATGTTGCCATCGGGGCTTTTTTTCTACCAATTATTAGTAAAATCAATAGAAGATGAACGAACTGTTTATTTACAAAGGAAAATGATAATCATCAGATAATAAACTCAAGGACACCACCATGCGACGACTACTTTTCTACATAATAATTTGTGGTATATATACTTCTGCATTATATACGCAGCAAACATCTTGGCAATGGGTTAATCCACTGCCACAAGGAAATATTTTAAATAGCATTTGGTCCATTAATCAGGATACTGTTTTCTGTGTTGGTGATTATGGAACTATCATGAAATCTACTAATGGCGGACAAATTTGGCAAGTTACGAAGAATGCAGGAAGTATTATTGAGCCTTTGTATGCCACACAGTTTACTACAAGTACGATCGGTTGGGCAATCGGTGAGGGGGGAAAAATTTTGAAGACCACTGATGCGGGAACAACTTGGTCCAACCACCCTAGCCCTACAACAAATGATCTTTTTGGTATTCATTTTATTTCACCATCAATCGGATTTATCGTTGGGGCTCAAGGGACAATTTATAAAACGACTAATGGTGGAACAAATTGGATTTATTCGACACCAATAACTAGTTCAATTCTTTATAACATTTATTTTTATAATTCTAATTTAGGATGGATAGTTGGAACGAGCGGTAAAATTCTTGCAACAACAAACGGCGGCACAACATGGGAATTGAAAACAAGTGGCACAACTCAAAATCTCTACACTATCCAGTTTATTTCACCAACAGTAGGATATGCTGTCGGATCATTTGGCATGTTAATTAAATCCACAGATGGCGGTAATTCCTGGCAATCGCAATCGAGCAGCACAGATTTCAGTTTGTACAGTATGCATTTTATTACTCCTTCGAGGGGTTGGGCTGTGGGCAGTTGGGGCGCCACCGTTGCAACTACAGATGGAGGTTTTACATGGGCTATACAATCCAGTGAAACCTATAATGATCTGTACGCTGTACGATTCGCTTCATCAAGTGTTGGTTGGGCAATCGGTGATTTTGGAACGATTATTAAAACGACGAATGGAGGAACCAACTGGTTCCCGATCTCAACAGGTAATAAAAATATTCTTTATGGTATTCATTTTTCATCTGGAACGAATGGTTTAGCGGTGGGAGAAGAAGGAACTATCATCCGAACAACGAACGGTGGAAATGCTTGGACTAAATATCCGAGTGGAGTTTCACCGTCTTTATTTTTATACGGCGTATTCATGTCAAATGATAACATCGCATGGGTGGTTGGTGATAGTGCGATTATTTTAAAGACGACTAATGGCGGGCACTCCTGGTTAAAACAAAACAGCCGTACAGAAGAACTCTCACTATATTCGATTTATTTTGTAAACGCATCAACTGGTTGGGCAGTTGGTGATTTTGGAACTATTTTAGCAACAACTAACGGCGGAACTACATGGTTTCCTGAAACCTCGAACATATATAATCCCCTCTTGAAAGTTAAATTCTTCAATAGTTCTATTGGATGGATAATTGGCTATGGGGGTGAAATCCTGAAGACAACAAATGGTGGACAAACATGGATTCCTCAGATAAGCAATACGTATCAAACACTCTACTCTCTTGATATTATTGATCAAAATACAGCGTATGCCACAGGTGATTTTGGGACTATCGTCGCCACTACTAACGGAGGAACAAACTGGATTCCTCAAGAAGTTACCAGTATTTCAAGTTTTTATGGTACCACATTTTTATCCAAGAATATTGGATGGGCGGCTGGGGATGATGGTGAAATTATTAAAACTACTGATGCGGGGATTAGCTGGAATTTCCAACAAAGCGGAACTCAGAATACACTGTGGGAAATTCAACTAATCAAATCTGGAACGGGCGGTGGTTCTCTATTTACGACGGGGCATGGCGGAACAATATTAACTTCCAGCGTATCACCCTCACCGACACGAACTTGGACCGGTTTGTTCGATACACTTTGGAGTTCACCAGCAAATTGGACCCCTAGCGGAGTACCAGAAAATGGTGATAGTGTTATTATTCCTCTCACTGTAAACAAACCATCGTATCGAACATTGAATCAGCAAGTAAACATTGGCGGATTGTACATAGCGGCTAACACAAAATTAACAATTGGAAGTGAGCTTGCTAACCTTGTCGTCAGTGGAAATATCCGAATCGATGGGACTCTCTTAATCGAACCAAATTCGATGCTGGAACTTCTTGTCGGTGGAAATTTTTCCATGGGCAATTCCGGAAATTTCATCCCGGGTCAATCGACCGTTAATATTACGAAAAAAGGACAATTACGAGGAACATTTTTTAATCTTTTCATAGGTGATAGTGCAATAGTACAATCGATTAATAATATTAATATTAAAAATGTTCTCAGAACTTTTGCCAACATTTCTTTGCGATCAGTTGATACTTTGAGTATCTTGAATCCTGACGGGCATGGAATTCAGGGAAGTGGAATTATTTCAGCCGGAACTGTCAAACGTGCTATCAAACCCGCCGCAACCACACAATATCGATTTGAAAGTCCTGCAACATATTTACAATTTTATCCGACTGGCACGCTTCCTGCCACTATTTCCATGACTGTGTATCCAAACTCCCTTGCTCCATTACTTCCAGAATCAGCATTTGTCAAGCGTTATTATTCTATAACACCGATTGGTGGAAGTAATTACCGTGCGTTTATGTCGTTACGATATGATACTGTCGAATCATCAATACCAATTTATGATTTAGGTCTTTTTAAAGATTCAAATAGCGTTATTGTTAATATGGGTGTTACCGACTTTCTCGATAGCGACTTTGTAGCGATTAACCTTGATTCCGTAACAAGGTTTTCAAAATGGTTTTTAGGACGATCTGATTATAAATGGAAACATCCTTTCCACTTTATCGATACTCTTATTATACGCGACAATGGAGCGAGAACAGATACACTCTACTTTGGTACTATACCCGGAGCTACAGACGGGATAGATCTAAGTTTAGGAGAAATTACACTTAATCCAAAGCCGCCTGCGGGCACATTTGATGTCCGCTGGCTAATACCTCCAACCAATGGGACAAAGGTAGACATCCGTGATATTATCAGCTTCACAAATACGAAAGTTATTTTCACGGGTTCCCTCCAACCGGGAGCAGGGGGTTATCCGTTTACTCTCCGCTGGAATAATACGATATTACCATTAGGGACATTTACCCTTCGCGATGCTGCTACCGAGGGATCTCAATTTTCTATAAATATGAAAACGCAAAATTCATACGTTATCACTAATCCTGCTATCACAACATTTCAGGTAGCATATACAGTATCGGCATTTTACACCTTCAACCCGGGTTGGAATATGATATCCATTCCCATTGACTTATTTGGTGATAATAAAAAAACAACTCTTTTTCCAAATGCAATTTCTTTTGCATTCGGATATAATCAAAATTATTTCATAGCAAATACAGTTACACACGGTATGGGATACTGGTTAAAATTTCCTGCAGTCAATAATGTTCCTTTGGAAGGTATCCCATTAACAGTCGGCACCAACAATGTTCAAGAAGGTTGGAATATGATCGGTTCTATTAGCTCACCGGTCTCGACAACTTCAATAGTTCAAGAACCGAATAATATTGTTCGCAGTGAATATTTCGGATATTCCGGTTCTTATGCTCCAATAGATACAATCCGTCCCGCTAAAGGATATTGGGTAAAGGTTAATCAATCCGGGCGGCTCATTCTTAACAATACGGGTTTGGCTGGAAAAGCATCAACATTAGAGCGAGAAGAGTATCTTAAACAATTAAATAATATCTTAATCACGGATAACAAGGGAAATACACAATCATTACATTTTGGCAAATCGCCAAAATCGTCCTACCCAATCGACAGATTTGAACTTCCTCCGCTGCCGCCTGAAGGATTGTTCGATGCACGCTTTTCGACAAATCGCATGGTCGAATTATTACAAAATAAATCAGAACCGCTGACCATAATGATTCAATCGTCTTCCTATCCGATTACAATATCTTGGGAGATTACCCAGAGCACAGAGGAAACATTTGTAATAACAAATAATTCGAATGGTAAACGATTACCCCAAAAAACAAATAACTCGATAATAATTACCGATCCATCGATTACAAGAATTACTCTAACGCTAATCGAAACTAAAAATATACCAGCAGAATTTTCACTCAGACAAAATTATCCAAATCCTTTCAATCCTTCAACAAGAATAGAATTTGATTTACCAAGGGATGCGTTTATCTCGCTGCAGATTTATAATATATTAGGTCAGAAAGTTGGATCCATAATTGAGCACGAACTATACGATGCTGGATCATATTCAGTTGAAGTGAATGCTGACATGTTCGGTACTAAAGGCAATATAGGGTCGGGTCTATATTTTTATAGAATGCAGGCACAATCAGAGGATAAAAATTTCGTTCAAGTTAAGAAGATGTTGCTGATTAAGTAATTATCTCCAAAAACATTCAATTAATGGAGCGCGGATGTATGGTGAAAAACTTATCGAGTAAAGACAAATATTAAGTACAATAGAACAAAACAATGTTTTGTACGTTAGTCAGACAATTCGTATGATATATCGACAATTTGTGATGCTGTTATATTTCCTCATCACGCTTCCTTT
>CAYYIJ010000085.1:0-9182 GCA_964471945.1 uncultured Chlorobiaceae bacterium | reverse complement strand
CAAGCCGCTAAAGCGGTTGAGTGGGGAAAGAAAACCATGGAAGATTTGGGATTTCAAAATGTTCGTCTCGAACCAGTTACTGTTCCACGTTGGGTGCGAGGTACGGAAGATGGTACAATCATATTGACTTCTGGTGAAAATATCCCTATAAAAATATGCGCACTCGGTGGCAGCATTGGAACACCAGATGATGGTATAACTGCCGAAGTGATTCAGGTTAAATCATTTAATGAGTTGTCATCTCTCGGTGATGTTGTTAAGGGGAAAATTGTCTTTTTCAATCGGTCAATGGAGCCAACTAAATTCAACACATTCCAGGCATACGGTGAGGCTGTGGATCAACGCAGTTCAGGAGCGATTGAAGCGGCACGGTTTGGAGGCATTGCAGCTTTGGTTCGTTCTTTGACTATGCGTGTTGATGATGTTCCGCATACCGGTGCAATGCATTATGTCGATACTATTCCAAATATACCTGCAGCGGCGATTAGTTTAATTGGTGCAAATATACTTGATAGTTTGTTAGAGCTTGAAAAGAATTTGAAAGTTAAAATAAAACTCGAATGCCAAACACTACCTGATGTTGAGTCAGCCAATGTTGTCGGTGAGATAACGGGCTCTGAAAAACCAAATGAGATAATTGTAATCGGTGGACATTTAGATAGCTGGGATAAAGGACAGGGTGCTCATGATGATGGTGCAGGATGTGTTCAGTCAATTGGGGCATTAAGAATTTTGAAGGAATTGGGACTTAGTCCCAAGCGAACCATCCGCGCTGTTTTATTCATGAATGAAGAATTTGGATTGAGCGGTGGTATAGCATACGCAAACAAAGAACGTCCTGGTGAAAAGCATATCGCTGCAATCGAAGCTGATATGGGTGGATTTTCGCCTCGCGGTTTTGGTGTCAGTGCAGATTCGGTATTTTTCAATAAGATTTTGGGTTTTAGTTATTTGCTTGATCAAATTGATGCCGGTCGAATCACTAAGGGTGGTGGTGGTGCTGACATCTCGGAGTTAGGACGTAAAGGTGTCGTTACAATCGGATTGCGTGTTGATAATCAGAGGTATTTTGATTATCATCATTCCGATAATGACGTCATCGATGCAGTTAATGACCGTGAACTTGAACTTGGTGCTATTGCATTGGCAATTCTATCTTATGTTATAGCACAAGAAGGAATCTGAAAAATTTTTTATATATACGATGAGGTATGAATGAATAAATATTTTTACACAATTATTCTGTGTATTTTTTCTTTTCAATTCTCGGATGCACAGACCCAGCAAGAAAAAATTGATTCAGCGGTGATATCACAAATTCGTGATGAAGGGATGAATCGTTCACAAGTATTGGAAATCTTGAGTTATTTGACAGATGTGTATGGTCCACGACTAAGTGGCTCACCTGGATATATGGAAGCGGCTGAATGGGCAAGGGCAAAACTCGAATCTATGGGATTGCATTATGCTCACCTTGAAGCGTGGGGTGTATGGGGAAGAGGATGGACTTTAAAAAGTTATTCGGCGAACATCATCAGTCGCCAAAATTTCCCTCTAATCTCTTATCCCAAAGCATGGTCGCCAGAAGTTAAAAAATTAACAGCGAGCTTATTGTATTTTGATGCCAGAACGGATAGTGCTATAGAAACATTCAAAGATAAGCTTAAAGGGAAATTTATCCTCCTGAATGAGCCGAGAGAAATTAAACCACCATTCGAACCTTATGCCGCTCGTAGGGTAGATTCAAGCCTCTTGAGGTTAGCGAACTCTGATGGTCAGCGACGGGGAGGTAGAAGATTCGAAATGACGCCTGAAATGAAACAACGAGCACTAATGAATTTTCAGAAGATGAAATTATGTTTTTCAGAAGGTGCAGCAGGGATTCTCACAATTAGTCAAGGTGATGGGGGAAATGTTTTTGTGGGGGCAGCTTCGTATCCGCAGCATCCAGACTCTCCGTGGACGAGTGAAAAAAGAATTTTTAACTTAAAAGCAGATAACGTTATTCCACAAATCTCGGTCAATGTTGAAAATTACAATCGACTTGTCCGTATTATTCAAAAAGGTGAAAAGCCAAAATTGGAATTAGATCTCAGAGTGGAATTTAACAGAGCTGACTCTGGTTATAATATCATTGCCGAGATTCCGGGTACAGATTTACGGGATGAAATAGTAATGATCGGTGGGCATTTCGATTCTTGGCATGGAGGAACAGGTGCGACTGATAATGCGACTGGTTGTTCGGCTGCAATGGAAGCGATGAGGATTTTAAAAACATTAAATGTCAAACCACGCCGCACAATCCGCATTGCATTGTGGGATGCTGAAGAACATGGTTATCTCGGTTCTCGTGGATATATTTCAAAACATTTTATTGAAAGAGAGACCCAAACATCAAATCAATCTGAGAAAATTGTATATAAATCAGATGGAGAGAAATTTTCTGTGTATTTCAATAATGATAATGGCGCTGGTAAATTTAGAGGAATTTATCTACAAGATAACGAAGCTTGCCGACCGATTTTCCGTGCTTGGTTGAAACCTTTCAACGATCTCGGTGCCTCAACGATTACACTGCTAAGTACTGGAGGCACCGATCATCAAGCATTTGATCAGGTTGGTTTACCCGGATTCCAATTCATTCAGGATGAACTTGATTACGGGACACGTACTCATCATGCAACGATGGATGTATATGACCGCGTACCTGCTGAGGATTTAAAACAATCAGCGATAATTATGGCGGCATTTGCTTACAACGCTGCCATGCGTGATGAAAGAATCCCTCGCAAACCATTGCCTCAGACGCAAACGTCTATTAATACGAGTCAGCCATAATAACCAACACACAAAAAAGGCGAATGTTCAATAAACCATCACGAGGTAAGAAGAGTAAATAAACCTTGGTTGTGAGCTATGCAATCGGTGGCTCAAGCGCTGCAAGTGTCCTCAGATTTTGCATCGCACGCTGAATCAATAATATTAACATGCCAATTGTTGCGGCAACACCGATTATATCGAATAACGTAATGTAAAAACCCCACATTTTAAATGGGAGTATGCGTTGTGTTATTGCGGCTGTGTTTAGCAATATCAACATCACCCGAACCTCGGTTGGTCCGAGTCTGGCATAACTGGAACTAAACTTGCCGAAGATATATGTTTCGAGATAAACGTTAATAGAAAGAAGAAGATACGAAATCACAATGGAGAGACCGACTGCCAAGGTCATGTATGGCGACAAACCCAATCCCAATCCAATTACGAGAGTAGCGTATGCATCGGTGAGATGATCTAAATAAAATCCATATCGTGGTCGTTCTGCTTTCCGTACCCGTGCTAATGTTCCATCCAAACTATCGCCACACCAATGGACAACGAGAAGGAAATTGGCGAACCACAGCCAAACGGTGTTTTGTTTGCTCAGGATGTAAGAAATACCGATACCGGTTGCGGCAACAAGTCCAAGAAGTGTTAGATGATCTGGTTTTACCCACTTAGGAAGTGCGGATGCCATACGCGGCAAAACAAATTGTTCGAAAGAGGAAAGTAAAAAACGAGAAGTTCGTTCATGTCCAACTGAATCTTTTTTATTTACAAGCATAATTACACCATTTATTTTTATCCTACAGTTTCACTGATGAATCTACTCACCGAGATAGTGCTGCCAAAAAATCCTAAGAATATTCCTGCAAAAATAACAGCTCCATAAAAAGTTAGATCAATTTGAAAAAACTCTGCAAGCTCTGTCGATATGAAACCTGTTGCAAATGTTAGAAGATAATAGAGGATTAATGATGCGATAAGTCCGCCAACAAAGCCCTGAAGAATTCCTTCAATAATGAAAGGAGTCCGAACAAGCCAACGGGAAGCTCCGACCAACTTCATGGTTTGGACGGATTTTCGCTTTGCATATATCGTCAATCGAATCGTATTTGAAACCAAGAAAATAGCAGAGATGGCAAAGAATATCCCTACACCAAGCCCTATAGTGGAAAGCATCTTTACACGCCTATCTAAAAAATCAAGAAGATCTTTACGATAAGCTATATTATCTACACCGTTTATTTCCATAATCTGTTTGTGGATTGCTTCAGCTTTTTCAGGTGTACGGTAACCTTGCCTTAAAATGATTTTATATGATGCCGGGAGTGGATTAAAATCGAGAACTTTAAATATATTTTCACCAAATTCAATTTGAAAAATCTTTGCAGCTTCTTCCTTTGAAATGAATCGAACGTTCTCCACACCTTCTAAAGCTAAAATTTCATTCTCGATGTTCTTAATCCGTTGCCGTGAGAGTGGTTCAGTCAGGAACGCTTCTAATTCAACTTTCTGTCGTACGTTTTCGACGAGTCGCGATGTGTGAATTGTTACGATATAAAAGAGACCTACAAGAAGCAGTGAAAATGTAATGGTAAATATCGATCCAATCGCAGAAAACTTCGCCCGTTGAAAACCTGCAATACCTTCTTTCAGGACAAAGCCAAAATTCATCTGTTTTTTTCCATTCTTAGTTTAAAAATTCGATTCATCCTTCCATGTGTATAATTTCCAAACACCTGTTGTTTCAGGTCGTACAAATGTCATATTTGCATATCCGTCCACATGTTCGATGTCTGCTGGATTGAAAGTAATAGTTAAATTAAAACCGCGAACAATTGTTCCAACAGTATCATCATCTTTGATCGAGATGTATTTATTCCAAACAAGAGATAGTGCTTGAACACTCTGAAATAATCCGGCTGTGGTTCTCATCTCGTCGTCTCTACCCCAAATGACATCAATGCCCCGTTCATAATCACGATATCTGAATGTAAAATTTGGATCGAGTAGTGAACCATATAGAGCTGTATCTTTAAATGTATATGCGTTGCGAAATGTACAAAATACGTTTTCAAGCTTCGTCAGATCACTACACATTTCCGTCCCAAATTCTTTTTCAAGTTTGGGGGCAAACGGATTAATACAGCTTAACCTCAAAAAAGAAATCATCCAGATAATATGAATTATAATATTTTTCATATTGGGGGAGGGCATCAATATAATTTATGTTTCAAGTAACTCCAAGTTGAATCTGTTTCCGTCTTGAAATCGTCCCATCTGCTGATCCTCCACAGTTGTTGGTTATCTGTTTCCATGTAGAGATGCATATATCCTCGGATTTTTAGTATTCCATGTTGTTGATGAGTATAACTTAAAGAATAATTCATTTTATATTCGATTGAACTTGAATTTATATTTAATTGAATCTTATCAGAAAATTGTAATACTGGGTAAGGGAAAATTGGCTCTCCTAACCTTTGAAAATATCTTTTTTCATCTTCTAAATCCCATTTACTAATTAATGGCAATATATTACTTGATGGTGTAAATGTAAATATTTTTGATGAATTATTTGTGTCTATGAAACAACGCATGTAATTCTCAACATTATGTGATATTATAGCTGTATTAAAATTTTCTAAAACAATATCAGGGATATCTGGGTGTTTGAATCCTGGCATACCCTGTGTCGGTGGCTGAGAATCACGCGGCTTAAACAAATCACATCTATTAAATATAAAGAGTAATGATATGATTAAGAAAAATCTTAGCATACGTTTTATACAGATACTCTACTTTGAAGTGCGCGTGCGAGTGTCGCTTCGTCCACAAATTCCAAATCTCCACCGATTGGTAAGCCCCTTGCAAGGCGTGACACTTTTACTCCAAGCGGTATCAATAACCGAGATAGATATATGGTTGTAGCTTCCCCCTCTATGTTAGGATTTAAAGCTAAAATAATTTCCCCGATTTCGGGTTGAATTCGTGGAAGTAATTCCTTCACCTTCAGATCGTCTGGTCCTATACCTTCTAATGGTGACAATGATCCACCAAGCACATGATATACACCTTTGTACTCGTTTGTTTTCTCAATGGCGAGAACATCATTTGGTTCTTCCACAACACAAATGGTGTTTGTATCTCGTTTGTTACTATTACAAATTCCGCAAGGGTCGGTTTCAGTAAAGTTCCAGCAGATGGAACAATACATCATCTTTTCTTTCACGTTTATTAAGGCGTGAGCAATTTTCAAAACATCTTCTTTAGGAAGTTTGAGAATATACAATGCGAGCCGTTGAGCAGATTTCTTCCCGATGCCGGGAAGTTGGGCAAATTCTTCAATAAGTTGATTTAGTGAATCTGAAATGTAAAGCATTAATCAAAATCCTGGTATATTCAGTCCGGGAATATTTGGTAACATACCAGAAGTAACCTTGCGCATTTCTTCTTGTGCCATCTTTTGAGATTCTTCTAATGCTTTGTTGATTCCAGCAACGATCAAATCCTCGAGCATTTCAGCTTCATCAGGATTGATTACTTCTTTTTCAATTTGGATTTTTAGAATGTGCTGTTTGCCGTTCGCAGTTACTTTGACCATTCCACCACCAGATTCAGCCAGGATTGTTTTATGTTCAAGTGCGGCTTGTACCTGCTCCATTTTTTCTTGCATTTTTTGAACTTGTTTCATCATCCCTTGCATGTTGGGCATACCCATATTTGATCATCCTCGATATTTATATTGAATAATTATTTAACGGAAAACTAAATCTCATTAAATATATCTTTTTTCATTAGGAAAATCAATTAAAATAATTCTTGCCATTAGTACTATTAATTGTTAATTTTAATCTAATCGAATTATGAATATTGGAATAGTATGTTATCCGACATATGGCGGCAGTGGGGTTGTTGCTGCGGAATTGGGTAGAGCATTAGCCGAGCGGGGCCACCGTATCCATTTCATAAGTTATGCGTTACCATTTAGATTAGATAGATTCATAGACAATATCGTTTATCATGAAGTCGAAATTTCGAAATATCCTCTTTTCGATTTTCCACTTTATACACCCGCACTCGCAAGCAAGATAGTTGAAGTTGCTCGATTTGAGAAATTAGATATCATTCATGCACATTATGCTATCCCCCATGCAACAAGTGCCTACCTTGCCAAACAAATTATCGGGGATCCGAAAATTAAAATTATCACTACACTACACGGAACTGATATAACGCTTGTCGGTCTTGAACCGAGTTTTTTACCAGTAATGAAATTTAGTATCGAAGAAAGCGATGGTGTAACTGCTGTATCAAGATTCCTAAAAGAAAAAACTCTGATAAATTATCAGATAAAAAAAGATATTCAAGTTATTCCAAACTTTGTGGATGTTAACAAATTTCAACGTATTTTTGCCGGCGAGGTTCGTAAGCATCTTGCATCGGGTGCTGAAAATATTTTAATCCATGTCTCAAATTTTCGCATGGTTAAGCGGGTTCAAGATGTAATACGTATTTTCAATTTAGTGCGTCAAAAAGTACTGTCGAAATTAGTCCTTGTTGGAGATGGTCCCGAGCGTTCTAATTGTGAAAAGTTAGCACATGAATTAAATATATTTGAAGATGTAATTTTCCTCGGGAAACAAATTGAGTTAGTACCAGTGTTGTCTGCGTCCGATATCTTTCTTATACCAAGCCAGTCTGAAAGCTTCGGACTTTCTGCCCTCGAAGCGATGGCGTGCGAACTTCCAGTTATTTCATCGAGTGTTGGTGGACTTCCTGAATTGATTGTGCATGGCGAGACCGGTTACATTGCTGAAATCGGCGATGTCGAACGGATGGCTAAATATGCAATCGAACTACTTACTAACAACACGAAGTGTAAACTTTTTGCTTCTGCATCACGACGCAGAGCGGTGGAAATATTTAATTCGAAAAAAATAGTAGATCAATATGAACAATATTATGAACAAGTCCTTTCGGGAATGATTATCGCCTAAGTATTTTTAGATTTAATGAAAACAATGAACTTTATTATTTTTATTTCGATCTTCTTTGTGCTTTATGGATTGTCGAACTATTACATACTTGTAAGAGGTTTGCAATCAATTCCTCTAAACTCATCACTGCGTTTATACTATGTGGTTATTTTTTTGTTTATATCGCTATCATTTATTTTAGGCAGAACGATTGAAAATTACTGGCTGTCTCCGGTTAGTACGGTGTTAATTTGGATAGGTTCTTTCTGGTTTGCTGCAATGCTTTATTTTTTTATCTCACTGATTCTTATAGATTTTTTGCGTTTGCTGAATTCACTATTCTCGATCTTCCCAAAAATGATTTTAAATAATTATGCGTATACAAAGGGATTACTTGCAATAGTGATTTCAATTCTTGTCTTTTCTATTATTAGTATCGGTTATTGGAATGCTCGTTCTCCTATCATTAGGGAGATTAACATAAGAATTCATAAAGATAATATTTCTGAGAAATCTATTAATCTTGTTATCGCTTCTGATATTCATCTCGGGACAATTGTTGGTAAAGAACGGTTAGATAAAATTGTTGCAACAATAAATAGCTTGAAAGCAGACATAGTACTTTTACCCGGAGATATTATTGACGAGGATATCGAACCGGCGATTCGTGATAAGTTAGGGGAAAGTCTTAAACGTATTTCCTCAAAATATGGGGTTTTTGCTGTTACCGGCAATCATGAATACATCGGCGGCGTGGAGAGAGCATGCCGATATTTGGCAGAGAACAACATACGTGTTTTGCGTGATGAAAGTGTATTAATAAATAATTCAATTTATTTGGTTGGAAGAGAAGACCGAAGTATCAATCGATTTGCGGGCAGACAGCGAAAATCACTCAAAGATTTATTATTGAAAGTAGATAAACGACGCCCTATTGTACTTTTGGATCATCAACCATTCCAAATTGAGGAAGGTGTAACAAATAGTGTTGACGTTCAGATTTCAGGGCATACGCACCATGGACAGCTCTGGCCACTTAACTACATCACAGAAGCGGTCTATGAACTAAGCTGGGGATATAAAAAAGATGGAGACCGACACATTTATGTTTCTTGCGGAGTTGGTACTTGGGGACCTCCAGTCCGATTGGGAAATAGACCAGAGATTGTCAGGATGAAATTAGAGTTTGATTGAAAATAATATTACATAATGTTAGAAACTTCTGAATTATTCTTTTTTGTCATGTTGAGCGAAGCGAAACATCTCGATTCTAAAGAATTTGAGACCCTTCACTTCCTGCCCGTCGTCCCCATGGCCGACTTTGGCACGCGGGCGTTCAGGGTGACAAATGGAGGGATTTTTCAGAAGTTTCTGTTAATTAGT
>CAYYIJ010000084.1:0-9250 GCA_964471945.1 uncultured Chlorobiaceae bacterium | reverse complement strand
AGCTCAGGGTGACTGTTGGGCTAATACTACTAATTAACATGGTAATTTGTTCATTGAATGTAACTTTTTGGTCCTATCGAGTGGCTCTGGCGAAGTTTAACCTATCGCAAATCGCAGCCAATGCGACTGCGTCCCTGATATTAGTAAATGGAATATTTCTTAAAAAGAGTTATATTTATTCCTTAATAAACCTAAAACCTAAAACTTGAATTAGCTATCGATATATCATCAATTTTCTATCTTCTATCATGAATTACGAATCAAAAAAAACTATCCGAACATTTGCACTTGCATCGTTCTTAAACGACTTTGGCTCTGATATCATTTATCCCATTTGGCCCATGTTTGTAACAACTGTTCTCGGTGCAAACATGGCAATTCTCGGCCTCCTCGATGGATTAGGTGAGGCGATTGTTTCGCTGTCGCAAGCTGGCTCAGGGTATCTTTCGGATAAACTTAGAAAACGAAAAATATTTATTTGGATTGGTTATCTCTGCGGTTCCTTATCAAGGGTTGGTTACGCATTCTCATCCATTTGGCAGCATCTGATTCCATTTCGAGTTTTAGATAGGATGGGAAAAATCCGAAGTGCGCCGCGAGACGCAATCGTTGCCGATATTTCAACTCAAGAAAATCGTGGGAAGCATTTTGGTTTGCTCCGCACGATGGATAACCTCGGTGCTGTTTGCGGTATTTTATTTTGTATTGTGTTTTTCAATCTTGGATTTCAAACTTTATTTCTTATTGCAGCAATACCATCGTTAATCGCAGTAACACTGATCCTTGTTTCTATCAGGGAACAACCAACAGTTGCAGCTAAGATTTTTAAAGGTCTTTCATTCAAGGATTTAAACAGAAATTTTTGGATATTTCTTACTGCAAGTTCATTTTTCGCACTTGGCTCTTTCAGTTATAGCTTTCTGCTTATTTATGCTCATGAATTCGGGGTGAAACAATCTTTTGTCCCAGTTTTATTTCTTATTTTTACCGCAGTCGCAGCAGGATTTTCTCTCCCTTTTGGAAAACTTTCCGATAAATTAGGGCGAAAGAAAGTTTTAATTCTTTCTTTGATAATGTGGGGTTCCGTTTGTATCGGTTTTATTTTTCTCCGAAGTTATGTTGGTATTATTTTGATGTTTGCTTTGTACGGTTTGCACAAAGCCGCAATTGAGCCGGTGCAAAAGACATTCGTTGCAGAACTTGCACCCAAAGATTATCGGGCAAGTACATTGGGTGGATTTCAGATGATAATCGGACTTTGTGCACTTCCATCGTCCTTAATAGCCGGCATACTTTGGGAAAGCATCGACATACTTGCGCCTTTGTATTTCTCTGTCGGATTGACGATAATATCTACAATTATACTTTTCTTTGTTAAGGAAAAGCCGGAAACAATTGGTTAAGTTGATAATCAGAAAGAAATAACAATGGTACAAGAATCGAATTTAAGTTTTGCATGTCCGCTCCCGATAACCGATTACAAACAGGTTATGTTAGCACATGGCGGCGGTGGAAAATTATCTCAGCAGTTAATTCAAAAGATGTTTATCACTCAATTCAAAAATGAATTCCTCGAACCGCTGCACGATGGAGCTATTTTTAAAATAAAAGATACTCGTTTTGCATTTTCAACAGATTCGTATGTTGTGGATCCAATATTTTTCCATGGTGGAGATATTGGAAAGCTTGCAGTATGTGGAACGGTAAACGACCTTGCGATGTGCGGCTCAAAGCCGTTGTATCTTTCTGTAGCATTTATCATCGAAGAGGGGTTGCCGATGGATGAACTGTGGCGAGTTGTTCTTTCAATGCAAGAAGCTGCGAGTGCGGCTGGTGTTTTATTAATAACTGGAGATACAAAAGTTGTAGATAGAGGAAAAGGGGATAAAATTTTTATAAATACCTCTGGTGTTGGTGTAATAGAAAATGGTATTAACATCGATCCTAAGAATGCAAAAGTTGGAGATAAAATTATTTTAAGCGGCTCGATTGCCGAACATGGAATTGCAATAATGTCGGTACGGGAAGGTTTAGAATTCGACTCACTGATTAAAAGTGATTGTGCCGTGTTAAATGGGTTAGTGAATGCTATGTTTGAAGTTTCTAAAAACATTCATGTCCTTCGCGATCCAACACGCGGTGGTGTTGCAAGTGCACTAAACGAAATTGCACAACATGCAAAAGTGGGGATATCAATTGATGAAATCACAATACCTGTCAGTGAAGAAGTCAAAGGAGCATGCGAGATGCTTGGACTTGATCCACTTTATGTTGCAAACGAGGGAAAGTTGATCGCATTTGTTGCGTCAACTGAAGCCGAGAAAGTTTTAACAAAAATGAAAACTCATTCGTACGGAAAAGACGCAGCCATCATCGGTGAGGTGGTTGCTGAGCATCCCGGAATTGTTACTATGCAAAGCAGCATCAAGGGTACGAGGATCGTTGATATGATCTCCGGTGAGCAATTGCCGAGGATATGCTAAATCTTTGGAGAATATTGAATTATTCGCTAAATTTATTTACTAATTTGCCCGGATGGCGGAATTGTTCCGAAGGAACGCCTTCAGCGGTATCCTGCCCGCCGTGTTAACGCCGGAGTGGTGAAATTGGCAGACACGCATGATTCAGGGTCATGTGGCCGTATGGTCGTAGGAGTTCAAGTCTCCTCTCCGGCACAATGGGCAGGCGGGCGCGCTAGCTTCAGGAGCTAGTGACTGTGAGGTCATACACGTTCAAGTCCTGCTCCGGGCACAATATTCTCGGTAAAATATTTTCCCTCACTGATGTTTCCTCATGAAAAAAATGCAGTATGAAAAAAATGTTATATTTTAATTTTGTTCTTCATTAATTATTAAAGGTCTTTTATGTCTGTTGATTTAGAAAAAATTTTACGTCCGGTCGAAAATGTACTGCCGCTGTTTCCGGCAAAGTTTATGACACTCTCAAATGGTCAGGAAATGGTGATACGTCAAGTTGATCGCGACGAAATTCCCGATATTCTTCCGCACGTTGAGAAGTTGATACATGTAGAACGGGATTTTTATCATATCGTGTCTGCAAGAGTCTATGCTGAGTTGCTTTCGTACTATACACACCGCGTTCAAGATGAATACGTTTTGGTCGCACAGGTTGACGGTGAGCTCGTTGCCGTTGTAAACGGCAGAATAGTTAATCCGGATATCGGTATGTCGTATCATACATTAGCGATGCGTCGCGGGCTCAGAGTCGGGGCACATACTTTTGCTGCCAAAATGGAATATCATATGGATATTTTGAAGCAGAAAGAAGTTTTAATCGTTGCCGAATCTCCTATAGGTTTCAGAAGATGGATGATCGAGTATAAGCTCGAGAAACGATTCCATATTCCACATGAGTTAGGTGGCTGTCCTTCTTGGTCACTAACGAGAGATTTGTTCGATATAGCTCGAAATACGTTGGTTGTTGGAAGGCGTCCTGTCCCTGAACAGTTGCTCAAGAAGGCACATGCAGCGATACTTCCACCCACAGATCCTCCGAAACCACCGGAAGATTTATTAGCCGCTACTCGCTCTATGCTCGATAACACAGGTACATCTCTTATCGAGATGAAAAAAAGATTAGGAGGAATGTAATATGAGAGAAGTTTATGTAGCAGGAATCGGTATTACAAGTTTCACCCGTCTCGAATACCCACTTGTCGAAATTGCCGCATATCCGGGATTGATGGCGCTTAGGGATAGTGGGTTAAAAAAAATCGACCAGCTTTATGTCGCTAACATGGGAAGCGGCAGAGTTAATGGACAAACCGGTTTAGCAAGTGCAGTCGTTGACCATCTGAGTCTCACGCCGGCAGGTGCGGCTACAATTGAAAACGGTCCCGCATCGGGTGCTTCTGCTATCAAAGAAGGATTTATGGCAGTAGCTTCCGGAATGCACGACGTTGTTATGGTTATCGGTGCTGAAAGAATGAGAGAGGTAAATCAGCTCGAAGCAACAGATTTTGTTGCAACACTTACTCATCCGCTTGCTGAATATATTTACGGTGTTACACTTCCTTCGCTTGCAGGAATGTTTGCACGACTTTACATGGAAAAGTACGGTGTAACTTCTCGTCATCTTGCGATGGTAGCAGTAAAAAATCATCATAATGCGATGGATAATTTCTTTGCTCATCTTCATGAAGAAATTACCATCGAAGGAATTCTCGATTCTCCAGAAGCATTAACAAACAATCCCATTGTTGCCGATCCACTGCGATTTTATGATATGTGTCCTGTCTCAGATGGTGGTGCATGTTTGATACTTGCCAGCGCTGATGTCATAAAGAAAATAAACAAACCAATGATACGTCTTGCAGGAGTTGGTCAAGCAACTGATACGCATGCAGTACACGAACGAAAAGATCCGACTGATCTTCTTGCTGTACGGGAAGCAGCAAGACAGTCGTTCGAGATGGCAAAAGTAAAACCGCAAGATGTTAATGTTGCAGAACTGCATGATGCTTTTACAATTCTCGAAATTGTCGAAAGCGAAGAAGTCGGATTCTTCAAAAAAGGTGAGGGACATATTGCACTCGAAAAAGGAGAAACAAAAATAGGTGGAAAGATTCCTATAAATCCTTCCGGTGGTTTGAAAGCTAAAGGTCATCCGGTCGGTGCGACTGGTGTCGGTCAGGCACATGAAATAGTACTTCAGCTTCGCGGGGAAGGGAAAAAGCGTCAGGTGAAGAATGCAAAGATTGGATTTACTTGTAACTTTGGCGGCTTCGGCAACAATGTTGTATGTCTTACTTTCATCAAGGAGAATTGAAAATGGAACTGAACATTTATGCTTACAAATGCAAACGCTGCGGTCATATCCATTATCCTTATAAAACAATTTGCAAACAGTGTGGAGAAAACGATCATAACGAGTTCGATATCGTTCCACTGCCGAAGAAAGGCAAACTTCTTACATTCACTATTCTTTATAATCCTCCATCCGATTACGAAGTCGTTACTTTACCGCTCGGTATTGTAGAATTGGAAGGTGGACATCGAATAACTGGACAATTGAATATCAAGAATCCAATAATCGGAATGAAGGTTGAAGGAAAAGTAGAAGTTGTCCGCAAAGAAGATTACAAAAAACATTTGGGTATAGTTTTCTATCAAGCGTGATGGAAATTCTGAGTTACGGAAATCAGATTCGCTGCGGGATATACGAGCTTCATTCGAAGTTCCGCACTGTAGCGAATTTTATTTCCAATGACGATTTTGTTTTTGTAGTAAGTGAAAAAGTCGGTGCAGGACCTTTCAATGTAGTTCTCCATCATTCGGATATAGAGCCTATTCGAACACTTCTTGTCGAAAACGACAGTATTTCTCTGAACGATAAAAAATATTTCCTCAACGACTATTCCTCTTATAATCCGACGCTTGAGCTGTCTAAACTTAAAATAGATAGATTCAATAAAAATATTTTGCTCTTTGAATATGCTCTTGTAGAATATTCCCCTCCCAAAAGTTTAACTTTTCTGATTGATAAAAGCAGGAGGAAAGAATTTAAATCGGCGTTTGAGATTGAATATGTTAAAAGATTTGAAAATGCTATTAGTTTATTTCTTTCCGATGAATATTTAGATAGCATCAGAATGATAAAAGGCATGGGTCCCGGTCTTACTCCGAGTGGTGATGATTTTATTTCTGGTGTTCTGATTGCATTGAATCTATCGAGCAAGATTAATTCAATTGATTATTCAGAAGTTATCAAACAAATATATCAAACAGCTAAATCGGAAAATCAGTTTACAAACACTTTTTTGAGATGTGCAGCCGATGGATTTCTATTTGAAAAGTTCAAAGGGTTGATAAATTCACTCTTCCATTCCGATGAAAATGAGATTATCGAACACACAAAATCGCTGTTTGAAGTTGGTGTAACATCCGGTGCCGATCAGGCAGCCGGATTTTTATTTGGAATGAAAAGATTTTAACATGCAGACCCACAGTCTAATAAAAAAAGGTACATACTACGATTCTGTCACAATCATGTTGATTGCGAAGCAGGTTTCGGAACTTCATGGAGTTCTCGATTCTGTTGTTGTGATGGGTACGCCGGAAAATAAATCAATTCTACTTTCCACTGGATTGATGACAAACGATATACGATCAGCCAACGACATGGATTTGGTGGTTGCTTTCAGATTAAAAGAAGATGCCGATTCGAAAGTCATCCTTGATAAGGTGGAGGAATTGTTCAAATCTCAGAAACAAATCAAAAATGAAGAAGATTTAAATCCTTCGAGTCTTGATACTGCTCTTAAGATATTGCCAGAAGCTAACTTAGCGATTATTTCAGTCGCGGGCAGATATGCAAGCGATGTTGCAATGAGTGCTTTGCAAAGAGGAATGCACGTTTTTCTTTTCTCGGATAATGTTCCGATAGAAAAAGAAATTGAACTGAAAAGATTTGCGCGCGAGAAAAATCTTTTTGTGATGGGACCTGATTGCGGAACAGCGATTATAAGTGGTGTTCCGCTTGCGTTCGCGAATGTTGTCAACAGAGGAAACATCGGTATCGTTGCCGCTTCAGGAACAGGATTGCAAGAAGTGAGTTGCCTGATTTCGAATGCAGGATGCGGAATTTCTCAAGCAATCGGCACCGGGGGACGCGATGTAAAAAAAGAAGTTGGAGGAATAATGTTCCTCCAAGGAATCAGATCTCTCGCTGAAGATAGTCAAACAGAAGTTATCTTGTTAGTCTCAAAACCTCCGGCTGATGAAGTTGTAAACAAAATCAAAGAGACAGTAAAAGAAATTCGTAAACCGGTTGTCGGTGTATTCCTCGGCGCATCACCGGCCCTTCTCAAAGGAAGCAACATTCATCAGGCAATCACGCTTGAAGAAGCAGTACTTCTTTCTGTAGCTTATTCTAAAAAAGAAAAAGCATCGATTGTTGCCGACACATTGAAAAAGCGTGATGCAGAACTTCTTGTAACAGCAAAAAACGAATCTGCTAAATTATCTTCTCAGCAAAAATATCTTCGTGCGTTATTCAGCGGCGGAACATTCTGCGATGAAGCATTACTACTTTGCCAAGATGTGTTAGATAAAATTTATTCTAATACACCATTCGGCAAGATTAAGAAATTGAAAGATGCTTGGAAGAGCGAAAAGCACACAATAATCGACCTCGGCGATGACGAGTTCACTGTCGGCAAGCCGCATCCGATGATAGATTACTCGACACGAAATAAAAGAATCCTCGCTGAAGCAAGCGATCCTGAAACCGCAGTCATCTTACTCGATATCGTTCTCGGTTACGGTTCGAATCCTAGTCCACTTGCGGAGATAATTCCTACAATCAAGGAAGTGAAGAAAATATCTGCTCAGCAAAAAAGATATTTGCCTATCGTTTGTTCTGTGACAGGTACCGACAAAGATCCGCAAGACCGCAACGCTATCGTAAATGCATTCCGCACCGAAGGAGCGATTGTAATGGAATCAAACGCGGCGGCGTGTAAGTTAGCAATGTCAATAATAACTCGTTAGATATGTAAATATTTCAAGTTATTATGCTGTTTGCTCTCTCAGGTTGAATTGCTTAAATTTAATTATGCTTATCCAATCAAATACATTTCCAATATTTAAGGGTCCAGAAATTTACGATCACTTCGATGTATCTGCACAGATCGTGTTACATTGTGGAGATACGCTTGATTTTTTAAACACTATACCAAATGAAACTGCAAAGCTCATTATTACCTCACCACCATATAATCTCGGCAAAGAATACGAGAACAGGAAAGCCATAGAAACTTACCTCGAATTTCAGGATAAGGTGATCGAACAACTCATTAATAAGCTGAGATCTGACGGTAGCATATGCTGGCAAGTTGGAAATTATATAGAAAAATCAGAAGTCTTTCCGCTCGATACTCTATATTATACTCACTTCAAAAAGTACGGATTAAAACTTCGCAATAGAATTATTTGGCGTTTCAATCACGGTTTACATGCGAGCAAAAGATTCTCTGGACGTTATGAAACAATTTTGTGGTTCACAAAATCGGATAATTATACGTTCAACTTGGATTCAGTGCGAGTTCCATCGAAATATCCAGGCAAGAGACACTTTAAAGGACCGAAACGTGGTTTACCTTCAGGAAATCCGCTGGGAAAAAATCCTTCGGATGTTTGGGAATTTGTAGCAAAAGAATGGGACGAAGAACTTTGGGATATACCAAACGTGAAAGCGAATCATCCTGAAAAAACTATTCACCCTTGCCAATACCCAATTGAACTTGTAGAACGATGTGTACTTGCATTAACCAATGAAGACGATTGGATCATAGATCCCTACTGCGGGGTTGGCTCTGCTTTGATAGCCGCACTGAAACACAATCGCAAAGCAGCCGGTGTTGATAAGGAGAAAGAATACATAACTATTGCGAAGCAAAGAATTGATGATCTCTACACGGGTAAATTAAAAATTAGGCCTATCGGGAAGCCTGTCTTTGAGCCAACGGGGAAAGAAAAAGTATCGCAAATTCCGATGGAATGGGAAAGAAATAAAAACGGAGAAACAGAATGAAAATTGTCGGTATCTATTCATTCAATGGTGGAAGAGAAACAGTCTGCAAAAAGTATCCTCATCTCTTGAAAGAAGTGGAGCTTGTAATAAAACGCGTTAGCGCTAAAAGAGCAAAAACTAAGGAGAGCTTGGAAAAAATAATGCCGGGGAAAATGCTGTATAATCCCAAAGCACTCAACGAATCGTTCAAACGAGAGTTTTCAAAATTCGATTGGCAAAACCAACGAATTGTTTGTGATTATCCAACTCAATATTATCGCGCTACTTACAAGCCAAGTAAATTAAATAAAGGTGCTTTCAGGGAAATGGATTTTATCAAAGAGAAACTTGGAATTGAAGTTCAATTTGGCAAATATGCATTTATGGTATATAATGTATGCGCAAAAATGACGATCTTCAATAAATTTGGTTTCATCGACTCAGGAATTGAAATTGTGCCAATAAAGAAATTTGCTGACCAGATGTCAACTGGCGTTTCATATTTCGAACAGTTTGTTTGGGATTTGGAGCATCGCGGAGTTTCAAACATTGACATCCCAGTTCTCATTTTAGGCATCGACAAGTAGAACTTATCACAATAAAAATCTATAAAGTTTAGACAACTACCTTCAATATAGTACATGGTAAATCTCTTTCAATCTAAACTCAAAGTCATCAACATCGGACTTAAATCGTTCAAAAAAACACTCGACAAGCA
>CAYYIJ010000083.1:0-9528 GCA_964471945.1 uncultured Chlorobiaceae bacterium | reverse complement strand
GCATTGTAAAATTACATAAACTGTTATAAATAAAAATGAGTATTTATAGCCTATTGAACAATCTGGGTTTATATTTTCCATCGCTCTTATCGATGATTTGTACACCGACTCTACCACTCTTATTTTTCTTCTCACGTATATACACCCTTTAATATCGGTATCGGTATTGGGACACCCATTTCAAAATATTTTCTCTGTTTTTAACCCGTTTTCGATACTTCCAGAAAAAGCGACGAAGTCAGGAGATTGTGGTAGAAACTTTATCTCAAAACTGATGATATCCAGAACGATAAAATTCTTATCCGCATCACCGTGAACGGTGATGCTAATTAAAGAATAGTCGGATGAATCCGATTGTGTCCTTCATCTACAGGATAAATTCAGCATTCTTTAGAATGTTTCGTTTGCATGAGCTTTGTCGTTTACGGCAATGAAGTAACGAAGCTCATACGTAACATCAGATCACAATATAATTATTTGATGCTTAAACTCGTCTATCTTTACTTCACTCATTAGATCCTGAACAAGATTGAGTCCATGTTTGTTCAGAAAATAAATGATGTTAAGTTCTCTTTCCTGAAAATTTTTCTTTGGATAGATATGGTTTACTACCTTTTCAACTTGACGGAGTGCTATCTCATGTTTTCGCTGCTGCCCCTGGGTGATTTTCTCCTTAAGCGAAAAAAGATTTTGTTCAATATTTTGTCGTGTATTTTCTAATGAACTAATAAGAGTCGAGTCGATGTAATTGATTCCGAATTTCATTTCATTAAGCTGGTCATTAATACACTGCTTAGCTTCGTTAAACATTTCATCAATGTTAACTTCGGAAACAAGTTCGATAACTTTCTTCCGAACATGTTCAACACCTCTGAAAACATCTGAGATATTTAATTGATATTTTTCCAGTATGCGTTCGAATTTTTCTTCAATGAGAGTAACACTTGCACGTGGATATATCAGAGGCATTGTAAGATCGAAATATTGATAGACCTTCTTGAGTTGAGCAAAATATGCGATTTCGGATGGTCCTGCAACGTAAACAATTGTAGGCAGAATGGTATCTTGACAGATTGGACGGAGAGCAACATTTGGACTTAAAAGTTCCGGATTCTGAGTTGCTGTTTGAAGCATTTCTTCTTTTGAAATAGTATGGCGGGTACCTTTCAGACTGAAATCATTCTCGCGAGGTTCAATGAAATATCTCCCACCTTTGTAGAAATAAAATAGGTTGAGTGCTTTTGTTTTTATCTGTGCATGATATTCTTCTTCAAGTTCAGCACTTTGCTCAATGATGAGCTGTGATACACGCGGGAATTCAGAAAGCTCTTTTTGAAAAATATGGGAAAGAAGTTGCTTTAATCGTTTATTATTCGGTGATATGAAAATTAGTCCATCCCGATAAAATAATTTATTCATCAAAGAAACAAACGCTTGGTTGAATGTTGTATTAGGATGATAAGTATTTCTGAGCATTCCAAATAATTGTTCTTTGAATTCTGTATGAACGAGAGTTTTATGAAGTGTATTAAGAAAAACAATCAGGTTATCATCGAAAATAATTTCACCGACAGCCCCAATATTTTTTTGAGTTGGTTTTCCAGCCAACATATATTCAATTTCAGTTATTGAATACTCCGCATTAATAAAACCTGCACTTGCCGCTTCAGTCAAATCATGGTCTTCGCCTTCTAACCAAAAGATAGGTACAAATTTATATCCAGGGTGGATGGTATTTAACACTTTTGCGAGCTGGATAGTGGTAATAGCTTTGTAAATCGTGTATAGCGGACCTGTAAGAATTCCAACTTGTTGCCCTGTAACGACTGCAAATGTGTTATCATCTGAAAGCAATCTAATATTTTCCAGTGTCGCATCGGTAGCATGGTATTGTCGATTCTGGTCGAGTAATACTTCAACTAATTCTTGTCGATGAGTGTACCTATGCCGCATACGTTCAGCATATTTTTTGATATTATCAAGCGAATGGAAATCCGTTTCGTAGTATCGCTGTAATTTTTGAAAGTCGTTTATATAATCCCGGTAAAGCCGAGAGAATCCTTCCTCGGAGAGAGGAAAGTCGGTGAAATTAATCCATTGTGTGGTAGTCATAATACATACGTAATCAATTTTCTGAAATGAATCCTGAGATCAACTTGTTAAATACATGTTTAACCATATTAGCAACGTCAGTTACTTCTTGATGAGATAATTTTTTATCCAAGATTCCGGTTGATAAATTCGTGATACAAGAAAGCCCGGCAACTTTAATCCCGAGTGAAATTGCTAAAGATACTTCGTTAACAGTTGACATTCCTACTGCATCTGCCCCAAAAATACGGATCATCTTGATTTCAGAGGCAGTTTCATAACTTGGTCCTTTTATTCCACAATAAATGCCCGACTTTATTTCAATCTTTTTCTTTTTAGCGACACTTCGGATTTTTTTCTGCAAATCCGAGTCGTACAATTGAGCATGATGGATTGGTGGAGCGATTCCTTTGAATGGATTTTCAAATGTTAGGTTGAGCTGATCTTCGATTAACATGATATCCCCAGGTTTAAATGTGTTGTTCACTCCACCCGCTGCGTTTGTTACCAAAAGGATTTTAATCCCGAGTGCATGTGCAACTCTGATTGGGTAAAGTATTGTTTCAATCGAGCCAGTTTCATAATAATGAACCCGCCCTTGAAACACCATGAGCTGGATTTTATCTAACTTTCCAAAAATGATTTTACCCTTATGGCCGATAACTGTTGATTGAGGATAATTCGGTATAGCTATGGTTCCTATTACTTCTTTATCAGAAAGTGTTTCAGCAAAATCGCCTAAACCTGATCCGAGGATTACAGCAATCTTAGGTCTGAGTTTGGTTTTCGATCTTATGAATTTTACAGATTTATTTATTTCGTGTAGGAGCGTATTATCCAAGTAATATTCCCGCTATAGTTGCTGTCATCAATGTTGCTAATGTGCCTCCTAACACTGCTCTTAAACCCAAGGAAGCAAGGTCTTTCCTTCGCTCTGGTGCCATCGGTGAAATACCGCCTATTTGAATTGCGATGGATGCAAAATTTGCAAATCCACAAAGCGCAAAGGTTGCCATGTAAATCGCTTTCTGACTTAGCATACCAGCTTTTACCATTTTTGCTAAATCTAAATATGCGACAAATTCGTTTAACACAACCTTGGTTCCTATCAAACTACCAAAATGTATTGAATCTGCCCAGGGAACACCGATACCATATGCTAAAAACTGAAGTATGATACCAAATATTAACTGTAAGCTGAGGGGTTGGTTAAATGTTGAAACAAAATATTCATTGATTCCACCAATATTTCCTAACGCCGTCAGAAGGTAATTAACTAAAGCGATTAAGGCGATGAAAGCAATCAACATAGCACCCACATTCAATGAAAGCTGTAATCCATCCGAAGCACCGCCCGCAGCGGCTTCGATTACGTTCTTAGCCTGTTTCTCGACTTTGATCTTGACCGTCCCTTTCGTGAGGGGTTCATCAACCTCTGGGAAGATGATTTTAGAAATTGCCAATCCTGCAGGAGCAGCCATCGTACTTGCCGCTAAAAGTTGAATGGCGAAATTTAACTGTGCTGTGGCCAAGTCCAGGTTATGTGCCTCTGCATAAGAATGCCCAAGCATTTGTATATATGCCGCCATTACACCACCTGCTATTGTTGCCATACCACCAACCATAATCGTATATAGCTCAGATTGTGTCATTTTGCCGACGTATGGTCTTATCAGGAGTGGGGCTTCAGTTTGTCCAACGAAAATATTTGCAGAATTCGAGAGTGATTCAGCTCCGCTCGTTCCCATTAATCTAAGCATTATCCAAGCCATACCTTGAACAATTCGCTGTAATATTCCCAGATAGTATAGAACTGAAGTTAAAGAGGAAACAAATATGATTGTTGGAAGAACTTGAAAAGCAAAAAAGAAACCTAAGCTCTCGGGTCCGTTGTTTACAGCTAAGTTTCCGAATACAAATTTTGCTCCTTCAATAGTAAAACCGAGCAAAGCTACGATTGCGCCTCCCAACCATTCAATAACAATTTTGGGCAAGCCCAACGGTTTAAATATATTCGAAAGATATTGGCTTTTGATTATGAAAATAGCGAATATGAGTTGTATAAGCAGTCCCATGCCCACTAGTCGCCATTTAATTCTTTTTTTATTATTTGAAAAAAGAAAAGCGATTCCAAGTATTACGCCTATCCCTATGATACCTCGGAAAATAGAAGTTGTATCCAAAGTGATCCTTTGTTTTATTCAATTGGTATTTGATGACATTTGCGGCATCTTGCTTCATACACATCTTTAGCACCAACCACAACACGATCTTTATGAGATGTAATTCTCTGTGTGCGGTCGGCGGGATTTCCACAAACAACACAGATAGCTAATGTTTTTGTAATATATTCAGCGATTGCGAGAAGTTGGGGAACCGGCTCGAAGGGGATGCCCCGGTAATCTTGGTCAAGACCGGCGATGATCACCCGCTTTCCTTGATTAGCGAGTGTCTCAGCTATACGGATAATGTCAGAAGAAAAAAATTGGGCTTCATCTATCCCTATTACTTGAGCGTCTTTAGATAATTCTAATATTTCCTGGGGATTTTTTACAACTGTTGATGACAATGATTGAGTATTATGCGATACGATATGATCGTTACTGTAACGGGTGTCAATGGCTGGTTTAAAGATCACCACATTTTGTTTTGCAATTTGAGCGCGGCGTAAGCGGCGAATCAACTCTTCTGTTTTCCCGCTGTACATACATCCGCATATTACCTCGATCCATCCAGTTTGTTGAGGCATATTATGAAGGGTTGCGACTTCCATAGAAATATTTTATTTACTTTTAAAAATTGAGTTATTAAACGGCATCGGAAGATAAGAGCTCAGCTTCGAAATTTTAATTTCTTTTTTTCCATTCAAGAGTATCACATCAACATTACCCGCGAGATCAAACAAAACTTGCCTACATGCTCCGCAGGGTGGAATATATTCTTTTAAGTCTGAGACAATGGAGATAGCTTTGAACTCTCGATATCCTTCGGATACTGCTTTAAATATAGCTGTTCTCTCGGCACATATGGTCAGACTATAAGAACTGTTCTCAATATTACATCCAGTAAATAGTTTTCCAGATTTGGTTAGAACCGCTGCCCCGACCCGGAGTTTCGAATAGGGTGAATATGAATTCTTTTTTGCTTTCTCTGCTGCTCGAATTAGATCTTTATACTTCACGGATTGCCTTACTTATTTATGTACAAAAATATAGAAAAATAGATAATGAGAAGCAAAAGTTGAAGTTCAAGTAACAATTTCCTATATTCTTTTGCATCATTGAAATCAATATGAGACGGATTTTTAACAAATTTCTAAAAACTTCGAGAGCTAAAAAAATATTTCTAACGCTTGCATCTCTTCTTATGCTTTTTTTTCTTATCAATGACTTACTTATGCCTTGGTACGTTAATGTTGGTGGAGTGATAGTTGTTCCCCCCGTGATCGGATTAAAGTTCGAGGATGCGAGTATTTTATTGGATTCGTTAGGATTTGAGCCAATAAAAGCAGATGCTCGGCTTGATCGTGAACATCCTGAAGGGATCGTCGTCAACCAGAATCCATTCGATGGTTCTAAGGTAAAACATGGTCGACGGATTTATCTGACGGTGAGTGGCGGGGAATTTAAAGTTCTTGTTCCAGATATGAGAGGTCGGACAGTTCGTGATGCGAAATTCCAATTAGAAAGGGAAGGATTGAAACTCGGTGCTGTAGAGTATCAATATTCAGATATATATCCCGCTAACACAGTCATCGAACAAAAAATTGCTCCAGGCACAAAAGTGAAACGTGATGTTTACATCTCAATTGTTGAGAGTAAAGGTTCTATGATAGAAAAGATTAGCGTGCCGGATGTAACCGGAAAAACATTAGCAGAAGCAACGAAAATGTTAACCGCAATGGGTTTAAAACTGGGGAACGCAACATATATTCCTTCATCTGACCTTTTACCTAATACAATTGTAGATCAATATCCACGAAGTGGAGAAATGGTTATTGCGGGGCAAGCAATCGATCTCATTATTATCCATGGCGCGGTTAAGAAAAAAGATATTTTTGAGAATTAATTGGATGATTAAAATGATTAAAATTGCTCCATCAATCCTATCTGCCGATTTCAGTAATTTGACGAAACAAATAAAGGAACTTGAAAAAGGAGGAGCAGATTGGATCCATTTAGATATCATGGATGGGCATTTTGTTCCCAATCTTACTTTCGGACCTACAGTCATTAAAGCAATTGGTAAAGTAACCAATATCCCACTTGACGCTCATCTCATGATTGAAAAACCTGATAAGTATCTTGAAGATTTTAGAAACGCAGGGGTGAGTCGACTCACTGTCCATATCGAAGCGTGTAATCACCTTCATCGGACTGTGCAGCATATTAAAATGCTTGGAATGAAAGCCGGTGTTAGTTTGAATCCAGCCACACCAGCTTCCTCATTGGGAGAAATTCTTCCATATGTAGATCAGGTACTGGTGATGACTGTTAATCCCGGTTTTGGTGGACAGAAATTCATAAACAAATCGATTCTTAAAATCCAAGAAATAGCGATTATGATAAAAACCACGCGAAGAAAAATAGAGCTTGAAGTTGATGGTGGCGTTGATGAATCAAATGCTTCTAATCTGAAAAAATCTGGGGCAACAGTTCTTGTTGCAGGTTATTCAATCTTTTCAAAAAAGAATATTTCCCAAGCTGTGCATAATCTTCGTAGGGCAGCGCTGAAATCATAAAAATGAGAGAAACATGAACTATACATCATTGACATATACTACTGAAAACCGAACTGCAACAATCACATTGAATCGACCTGATCGCCGCAATGCTATCGATGATGTAATGATTAAGGAATTGACGGATGTTTTATTGTCAGTCAATCGAAATACTCAATCTAGGATCGTTGTGATCACAGGGGCTGGATCATCGTTTTGTGCGGGGATGGATTTGGATTATCTCCAAAAGATTTCTCTAATGGGGCAAGAAGAAAATCTTGAGGATGCTCGTAATTTAATGAAAATGCTTCAGCTTATACAATCTCTTAGAAAGCCCGTCATCGCAATGGTGAATGGTGCAGCGCTCGGAGGCGGTTGCGGTATCGCAGCAGCTTGTGATTTTATTTTTGCAGGAAAAAATAATGCCAAACTGGGTGTGCCAGAAGTCCGACTTGGATTCGTACCCGCAATAATTCTGATTTTCTTGATAAAACGAATGGGTGAAGGTGCTGCCAAGGAGTTCGCATTGCGTGGTGATATACTGGATGCATCAGTAGCAAAAAGTAAAGGACTTGTTACAGATGTTGTTATAGATGAAATGCTAAGTTCGAGAGTGTACGAATTTGCCGAAACACTTGCCAAAACAACAAGCTCGGCTTCTCTTACCTTGACAAAAGATTTGTTTAATAAATTTAATGAAATGAACATAAAGGATGCGGTGGACTATGCTGCCAACCTAAATGCACTTGTAAGAAAGACAGATGATTTTAAAAAAGGTGTATCTTCATTTATTAAGAAAGAAAAATTAGAATGGTAACTACATCTGGGGGACTTGAAAAATATATTCGCAGTATCCCTGATTTTCCGAAAAAGGGAATAGTATTCAGAGACATAACCACACTGCTTAAAGACAAGGATGCATTTCAGAACACGATAGAAATACTTTTTGATCGATACAAAACGATGAAGATTAGTAAAGTAGTAAGTGTTGAGTCGCGTGGATTTATTTTCGGGAGCGTTCTTGCCTACCGAATCGGTGCAGGCTTTGTTCCCGTTCGCAAACCCAATAAACTCCCATATAAAAAAATTCATGTGGAATATCAGCTTGAATATGGAAAAGATACACTTGAGATTCACATTGATGCTATTGAAAAAAGTGAACGAGTAATTATTGTCGACGATCTCCTTGCAACTGGTGGAACTGTTCAAGCAACATGCAAACTCGTTGAGAAGTTAGGAGGAGAAATTGTCGGAATTGCATTTCTAATCGAGCTTTCATTTCTAAATGGTAGAAAGAATCTGGATGGATATGACATATTTTCTATGATTACTTATGATTCTGAGTGAAACCTTATTTAACATTTCGATGATTCAATAATGCCAACAACAACATTATAACCACCATTATACGGTAACAAGATTACGATTCGTGAAGGGTAATTAAGTGTTCCTGACCAGCCGATAATTCCCTTCATCGAGGGTGATGGTGCTGTCCAAAAAGCGTACGGCGGGAAACGCAAGATCGCTTGGATGGAAGTATATGCCGGCGAAAAATCTTTCAAGTATTTTAATACATGGCTGCCTGATGAGACTGTTCAGGCATTTAAAGATTATCTGATCGGGATTAAAGGTCCACTTACAACACCAATCGGTGGAGGAATTCGCTCCCTCAACGTTGCGCTCCGCCAGTTATTAGATTTATATGTTTGTTTACGACCTGTTCGATGGTTTGTAGGAGTTCCATCACCAGTCAAACGACCTGATCTGGTAGACATGGTTATCTTTCGTGAAAATACAGAAGATATTTATGCAGGAATCGAGTTTTCAGCCGGTTCACAAGAATCCCAAAAATTACTCGATTTCGTTTCGAAAGAATATCCAGATATGTTTTAAAAGATCCGTATCGGAACGGATAGTAAAGTTAGTGATTGGTTAAAAACGTTAGGACAGCCACAAGGGGGTACATCAGTGAAAGTCGGTATTGGTTTAAAACCTGTTTCGACATATGGCTCTGGGAGGCTAGTTCGTTCAACTATTCAGTATGCGATTAATCAGAAACGAAAATCGGTAACGTTCGTTCATAAAGGCGACATAATGAAATTTACTGAAGGTGCATTCCGTGATTGGGGATATGACTTAGCTAAAAGATGCAATTGCCGATATAACACTTCAACAAGATCTTACCCGACCTGAAGATTTCGATGTTATCGCAACCTTAAATCTGAACGGTGATTATCCCAGCGATGCGCTTGCCGCACAAGTCGGGGGAATTGGTATTGCTCCTGGTGGAAATATCAATTATGTAAGTGGTCATGCAGTTTTTGAAGCGACACATGGTACTGCACCTAAATATGCAAACTTAGATAAAGTTAATCCGGGTTCGGTTGTGCTTAGTGGTGAGATGATGTTGCGTTATCTGGGATGGTGTGACGAGGCAGACCTCATCATCAAAGGATTGAACGAGACTATTAAGTCAAAAGTTGTAACTTATGATTTTGCGCGGTTGATGGAAGGTGCTAAAGAAGTGAAGTGCTCTGTTTTCGGTGATGCAATAATAAAAAATATGTAATCTATAGTAGCAAAAATAGAAAGCCAATCATCGCATCTGATCGGCTTTTCTGTTTATTGGATAGATCTGATATATCACTTGATTAGAATCATCTTCTCCCGACTTGAGCAAATTAGTACGACACAGGATAAGAGTCTCTAAATGTTAG
>CAYYIJ010000082.1:7829-9628 GCA_964471945.1 uncultured Chlorobiaceae bacterium | reverse complement strand
GGAATAATTGTTCGCGGAACATTAATTGATATTACAGAACGAAAAAAAGCTGAAGAACGAATAATCAAAGCAAACCGCGTTTACGCTGTCATCAGTCAAATCAATCAAACAATCGTCCGGACAAGGGAAAAGGATAAGTTACTAAAGGAGGTTTGCAGAATCGCAGTCGAGTATGGAAGATTCCGTATGGCATGGATAGGCTTGATTGATGAAAAAGAAAAAATGGTTAAGCCGTATGCTTTCGATGGAGTTGAAGAAGAATACTTATCGAAGATTAAGAAAATCTCCATTAGCGATGTACCGGAAGGTAGAGGTCCTACTGGTACGGCAATTCGTGGTGGCAGATATTTCGTATGTAACGATATTGCAAACGACCCGGTTATGAAATTATGGCGGGAGGAAGCTCTCAAGCGCGGGTATAAATCATCCATCTCACTTCCGATAAAAATGTTCGGTAAAGTGGTAGGTGCATTTGGCTTATATGCCTCGACGCCTTATTTCTTCGATGAAGAAGAAATAGAATTGCTGGACGAGGTTACAGGAGATATATCTTACGCACTCGAATCTATCGAAACTGAAAAGAAAAGAATGGAAGCTGAAATAAGAATAGAACAGAAGGCAAATGAATTAGCCGCACTCAATTCATTAGGCAGGAGTATCAGTCAATCGCTTAATCTCGATGAAGTTATCCAACACGTTGTGGAAGAAACGCACAAGGCAGTGCAGCCCGATTTGTCGTTCTTTTTCTTGAGAGAGAACGAGAAACTGATTTTGAAAGGGATAAAACCCGAGGGCAGGAAGGATTTGTTCAAGGATGTTCCAGACCATCGTGTGGGTGAATGTATGTGCGGGCTGGCTGTAAGTCAGGGGAAATTTCTTTACTCCTGCGACATCTTCAAAGATGCACGATGTACTTGGGAAGAATGTAAGAAAGCCGGTTTACGCTCGTTTGCCGCCCTACCTTTACGAAGCGGCAACGAGGTTGTCGGTGTAATCGGTTTAGCATCGAAGGAAGAAAGAGATTTTGAGAGTCAGGCACGCTTCTTAGAAACCATAGCCGGTCAGGTTTCTTCGGCACTGTTAAATGCACATCTTCATCAATCGACTGAAATGCAGAAAGAGGAATTATATAACTCACGTGAACAGCTTCGCAAACTCGCTGTTCGGCTGCAATCTGTACGTGAAGAGGAAAGCACAAGAATTGCACGCGAAATCCACGACGATTTAGGTCAGGCGCTGACGGGATTGAAAATTGATCTCAAGTGGTTAGAGAAACAAAGCCCCGCCGCTCAAAAACCTGTACATGAAAAAATACACACGATGTCACAACTTGTCGACAACACGATTCAATCAGTCCGCAAAATCTCAACAGAGCTAAGACCCGGCGTGCTGGAGTTAGGATTAGTTGCGGCGATAGATTGGCAGGTGAAAGAATTCCAGAAACGAACAGGAATCAAATGTGTATTTGTAAAAGATAAAACTGAGATTAAACTCGATGAACCACTATCCTCTAACTTATTCAGAATCGTGCAAGAAATATTGACTAATATAATTCGTCATGCAAATGCATCCGAGGTTTCGGTGAATCTTAGCTGCAAGAAAAAGAACTTGGTGCTCGAAGTACACGATAACGGGCGCGGCATATCGCCGGAAGAAATGCTAAATACAACTTCGTTAGGTCTTGTAGGAATGCGAGAGCGGACGTTTATCTTAGGCGGCACGATAGAGATTGCCGGCAAGCCCGGTGAAGGAACAACGGTGATAGTGAAAGTACCGATGCATTGAGTCATTGTCATTCC
>CAYYIJ010000082.1:0-7729 GCA_964471945.1 uncultured Chlorobiaceae bacterium | reverse complement strand
GGAATGACATCGCGCTTTGTGTCATTCCCGAATGCTTCTATCGGGAATCCATAGCGATGGAAGTCTTAGTTCTGGATTCCCACTAAGAGCATGTGGGAATGACATCGCGCTTTGTGTCATTCCCGAATGCTTCTATCGGGAATCCAGAGCATAGGATGTCTTAGTTCTGGATTCCCACTTAAAGCATGTGGGCATGACAAAGAAGTATTATATGTATGAAGATAAAACATATTTTGTTTACATTTTAGCAAGTAAAAGGAATGGAACATTGTATATCGGTGTAACGAATAACCTTGAACGTCGGATTTATGAGCATAAAGAAAAATTAATAAAGGGATTCACACAAAAATACAATGTTTCGATGCTTGTTTATTACGAAGCACATGGAAATATTCACAGTGCAATAGAGCGTGAGAAGCAGATGAAAAAGTGGAATAGAGCTTGGAAAATACATTTGATAGAAAAATACAATCCAAAATGGAATGACCTCTATAATGATGGTGATATTATACAATTGCAGAGAGATTGAATTAACTAAGTTATGTATTCCTACTGAGAGCATGTGGGAATGACATCGCGCTTTGTGTCATTCCCGAATGTTCTTGTCGGGAATCCATAGCATAGAAAGTCTTAGTTCTGGATACCCACTAAAAACGCGTGGGCATAACAGTGAAAGTGCCGATGAAAGAAAGCAGATAAAATAATCTTCGTAGCGCCCTTTGCGAACGTTGCGAGAAAAAAGTTTCTCGCAAAGCTCGCGAAGAACGCAAAGGGAAAAACAACATAAGGATTAACACATGAAACGAATTTTAATTATTGATGACCATACTGTAGTAAGGGAAGGTCTTAAGCAAATATTACGCGATGAATTCCCGACAGCACAATTTGGGGAAGCACGCGATTCGGGGGAAGCTTTGGAATTTCTCACGAAAGAAAATTGGGACGTGGTAATCCTCGATATATTTTTACCCGGTCGAAATGGACTCGACATTCTGAAAGACATCAAGCAATTAAAACCAAAGTTACCCGTGCTTGTACACAGCATGCACTCGGAAGAAGAATTTGCAATCCGTGCATTGAAAACAGGAGCATCGGGTTACATGTCGAAAGCAGAGCTTCCCGAACAACTCATAAAAGCGATTCACCAAATATTGACAGGGAGAAAATATATAAGTCCTTCACTCGCCGAGCAGCTCGCTGCTGAAATTGAAAAACCATCCGATAAACCGGTTCATGAAACACTATCCAACCGTGAGCACCAAATCATGCTGATGATTGCCGGAGGAAAATCACCGAGCCAAATTGCGGAAGAACTCTCCCTAAGTATCAAAACCGTAAGCAGTTACAGGGCACGCATACTCGATAAAATGCGGATGAAAACCAACGCCGAGATCATCCGATACTCAATCGAAAATAAGCTGGCATGATTTCTTAAAACTTGGCGATCTTGGCGGTCGTTGTCACGAAGTGATGCCTTTCCGAAGGAATCCTTTGGATCGGCACGAGAAAAAAGTTTCTCGCAAAGCTCGCGAAAAACGCAAAGAATTTTATGTAGGAATTATCCTACACCCTTTAACTCCCTTTCCTCACGAATAAAACATACTTCATCCTATTTATTTCGCTCAAGTTAAATAGTATCTTGTGTTAAACAAATAATCAAAAGAATTAAGAGGAATTAAAGTGAAATATTTTATTGTAGATGATTCTAAAATTATTAGAGCAAGGTTGATTATTGAATTAAGTTGTATGCCGGGAGTTGAAATTATTGGGCAAGCGGAAAATGTTTCAGAGGCAGTGAGCAAAGTTCTACAAAAATTACCTGATGTTGTTATCCTCGATGTCAAATTACCCGATGGCAACGGCATAGATGTTTTGAAGGTTATTAAAAAGGAAATTCCTAAAACTAAGGTTATCATGTTTACAAATTACCCATATCCGCAATTTCGGGAAGAAGCAATTAAAGCAGGTGCTGACTACTTCTTCGATAAATCGACCGAGTGGGATAAGATGGTTGAAATTATTTCAAATAAAAATTAGTGAAAATAGGGCTGTATGAAAACGCAAAAGATTAAAATATTGCACGTCGAAGACAATCATTCGGACGCTGAATTAGTGGCTGAGTGTTTGAATAATCAAGAACATCTCGATTATGAGCTTACACACGCTGAAAGATTATCCGAAGGTATCGAGCACTTAAAGAAAAACCATTTCGATGTTGCACTTCTCGATTTATCGCTGCCAGATTCACAAGGCGTTGAAACGATAGAGCACGTAATAAGAATTGCACCTCACCTTCCTATAATTGCTCTTACGGGAATCCATGATAATGGACTTTCAGTTGAAGCACTGAGAGCAGGGGCTGAAGACTATTTGGTGAAAGGGAAAGTCGATTGTTATCTGCTTAATCGCTCGATCCGGTATGCTATCGAGCGTAAAAGAACCGCAACATTGCTCCGCATCAGCGAAGAACGTTACAGAACATTTTTTGAAAGCTCGAAAGATGTTTTTTATAGAGCCGATATAAATGGAGCTATTCAATTCGTCAGTCAATCTGTAAAGAATTACGGCTACAGTGTAGAAGAAGTAATTGGAAAAGATGTTTCTTTATTTTATCAAAATCCTGCATACCGCAGTGTCTTTGTTCAAATGCTAATGGCAGAGAAATCCGTTACCGATTTCGAAATTGAATTAAAAAGGAAGGATGGCACATCGGTTCATGCTTCAGTAACTGCACGTCTCGTACTCGACAGAGCGAATAAACCGATCGGAATAGATGGTGTACTGCGTGATATTACAGAGCGTAAGGAAGCCGAGTCAGCGATTCAGCTAAGTGAGGCAAAATATAAATCAATAATCGAAAACACTTCCGATATGATCTATACTTATGCTTTAGATGGAACGGTTACATTTATTAGTCCCAATGTTGCAAGATATGGATATACTCAAGAAGATATTATCGGACATAATATTTTGGAATTTGTGCATCCCGACGATAGAGAGAGAATAAGAAAAGAATTTGAAGAGACGATAGAAACCGGGAGAGAATTTTTTACTGAAACGCGATTGCTGAAAAAAGACGGTAGTTTTATCTATGCCGAAGAGCTTCGTAAAATTACGTGGATAGATGGAAAGCCAATTAATATAACAGGAAACATACGTGACATTACCGAACGAAAACAAGCAGAAGAATTACTCAGGAAAAGCGAATCAAAATACAAGAGACTGTTTGATGATGATCTTACCGGAAATTATATATCTACGCCCGAAGGGAAACTCATTTTATGCAATCCGGCATTTCTAAAAGTGTTCGAGTTTGATTCGCTCGATGAGGCACTCTCCTTCGATTATCATAAAATATATCCAAAGAAAGAAGAGCGAGCCAAACTGCTCGATCTGTTAAAGCGAAATAAAAAAGTTGAAAATATCGAGTTAGAACTTGTAACAACAAAGGGAAAAACGATTCATGTTGTTGAAAATATTATCGGCGAGTTTGACCTAAAAGGAGACCTAACTCGATATCGGGGATATATTTTTGATATTACTGCCCGTAAGCAGGCGGAAAAATATTTACGTGAAAGCCAGCGTCAGCTATCAACACTTATGAGGAATTTACCCGGCATGGTGTACCGATGCAGTAATGTTAAAGATTGGTCAATGGAATTTGTTAATGATGGTTGCGTTAACTTAACCGGTTGTCAGCCTTCTGATTTGATTAACAACAACAAAATATCATACAACGATCTGATTCATCCTGATGACCGTCAAATGGTCTGGGATACAATACAAGAAGCAACTGGAAAAAATCAACCGTTCCAAATAACATATCGGATAATAGATGTCTCTGGTGTTGAAAAGTGGATTTGGGAACATGGCATAGGTGTATTCTCTGAGGATGGAAGTCTTTTAGCTTTAGAAGGATTCATAGCCGACATTACCGAGCGGCAGCGAACTGAAGAAGCACTTGCTAAAAGCGAAGCAAACTTCAAAGCATTCATGAATAATTTCCCCGGTCTATCATACATAAAAGACAGCGATGGTAGAGTTGTGTTTGCAAATGAAGGATTTAAAAATTATTTGGGTATGAATCCGACTGATATGCTTAACAAGACTAATCACGATTTGTTTCCTTTAGAGTTTGCAGATAAGATTACAGAAGATGATAAGCGTGCTATTAAAGCTGAAACTTACCAAAATATTGAGGAAAATTTTGCCGGTCGCACTTGGTCAACATACAAATTCCCTATCCAGTTGCCAGATGAGTCAACTGTTTTAGGAGGTTTTACAATAGATATCACCGAGCGACGAAAAATAGAAGATGCTTTAAAAGAATCAGAATCTCGTTTCCGCGAAGTAGTGGAAGAAGCGACCGAAAATATTTTCACTACCGATCATAATGGCTACTTCACATACGCAAATCCTGCGGCGTTGAAAAGTTCAGGATATTCGCTCGAAGAATTAACAAAACTGAGATATTCTGATATCGTAACTGATGATTATAAACGTCGCGTCTCGATGAATTATTACCGCCAATTCTTAAATCGAGCAGAAAATACATACACGGAATATCCGTTCCATACCAAGTCGGGGGAAGTCCGTTGGTTCGGTCAAAATGCAAGATTAATAACGGTGAACGATGAGCCAAAAGGGTTTTATCTTATAGCCCGCGATGTTACAGAGCGTAGAAAAGCGGAAGAAGCATTACAAAATTCAGAGCAGCAATACCGCGACCTCTTTGAAAACAATCCACAACCAATGTGGGTCTATGACCGTACAACATTGTCGTTTGTTGAAGTCAACGAAGCTGCCATCCGGCATTATGGATATACACGCGAAGAATTTTTGTCTATGACTTTAAAAGACATTCGCCCCGTCGAGGATATCCCATTGCTGCTTCATGATGTCGCGTCGTCTAAAGAATCATTTCAGAAAAGCGATAATTGGCGGCACAAGAAAAAGGACGGTACAATCATAATCGTTGAGATAACATCTCATAGTATTGAATGGCAAAACCGTCCTGCGAGAATTGTAATCGTGAGAGATATAACCGAAAAAATACGGGCTGAACAAGCACTCAAAGAATCGGAAGAAAAATACCGTTCTCTTTTCAGCAGAATGATGGATGGCGTTTATCGCAGATCTCACGAAGGTAAGTTCATCGAGATAAATGATGCAATGGTAAAAATGTTCGGGTACTCTAACAAAGAGGAATTACTCGAAGTCGATATCAATAAAGACCTCTACTTCGAGCCATCGGATGGAGATAGCTTATTCCTCGATACAGGTAAAGAAAAAACAGAAATCTTCAGGATGCGTCGTAAGGATGGCTCTGAAATTTGGGTCGAGGATCATGGACAGTACATACATGATGAAAACGGTAATGTAATTTTTCATGAAGGTATTTTGAGAGATGTTACCAAACGCAAAAGGTTAGAGGAAACTTTACGGTCAAGCGAAGAGAGTTACAGAGCAATTTTCGATAATTCTGTGCTTGGATTGTATAGAACAACTCCAGATGGTGAAATAATCATAGCAAATCCAGCCCTATGTAAGATGCTCGGTTATTCCTCACTTGAAGAATTGCAGCAGCACAATTTGGAAGAGGAAGGATTCAACCCTGATTATGAACGTACTGTATTCAAGGATGAGATCAAGAAAACCGGAGCAATAATTGCACTTGAGTCATCTTGGAAGAAAAAAGACGGTACCGATGTTTTTGTCAGCGAAAGTGCCAAAACGGTGAAGGATAGCTCTGGCAATGTATTATATTATGAAGGCACTGTAGAAGATATAACACAACGCATACTATCGGAACAGCAGGTTCGTTTACTATCATCAGCTCTCGAATCAGCGGCAAATTCGATCGTCATAACAAACATGAGCGGCGATCTTATTTGGGCAAACCAATCATTTTCAAAACTCACCGGATACCAGATCTCAGAAGTAATCGGTAAAAATCTAAGAGTCTTAAAATCAGGCAAGCACGATGAAACTTTTTACAAAATACTTTGGGAAACAATCCTCTCTGGTACATCCTGGCACGGTGAACTTATTAATAAACGTCAAGATGGTACTCTTTATCATGAAGAAATGACGATAACTCCAGTCGTAAGTAAAACGGGAGAGATAGAAAACTTCATAGCAATCAAACAAGATATTACCGAGAAAAAATTGATTGAAACTCAATTGCTCCGTTCACAGCGGATGGAAAGTATCGGAACACTTGCCAGTGGTATTGCACACGATTTGAATAACGTGCTGGCGCCCATACTTTTGTCGCTTGAAATTTTGAAAAAAAGAATAAATGACAATATGTTACAAAAAATGATTGAGACCATGGAAATAAGTACTATACGTGGAAAAGATATTATCAAACAAGTTCTCACTTTCGCACGCGGCGGTGAAGGCGATTTTGTTGTAATCCAACCTAAGCATTTAATTCGAGAAATGGGAAATATTATGTATGAAACTTTTCCCAAATCGATTACAGTCTCAATAGATATTTCAAAAGATCTCTGGACGATATCAGGCGATGCCACACAGCTTCATCAGTTATTATTGAATTTGTGCGTAAATGCACGTGATGCGATGCCTAATGGAGGGAAGTTAACGATTAGCGCGGAAAATATGCAACTTGATGAACAGTATGCCCGGATGCACGTTGATGCAAGGTCTGGACATTATATTTCTATCACCGTATCTGATACTGGTATTGGGATTGCGTCTGAAATCATCGACAAAATTTTCGAGCCATTTTATACAACCAAAGAAGTTGGTAAAGGAACAGGATTAGGTCTTTCCACTGCTCACTCGATAGTGAAAAACCATAAAGGATTTATCAATGTGTACAGTGAAATTGGTAAAGGAAGCTCGTTTAAAATATATCTTCCAGCATCCAAGGATGTGGATGAGCGGACCTCCTCAACAGTTAAATCTGATTTACCTATGGGAAATAACGAGACGATCCTTGTGGTTGATGATGAAGCATCGATCCTCGAAATAACTCAGCAGACACTATTAATGTCCGGTTATAGAGTTATCAATGCTGTTGATGGGATAGAAGCAATCGCGAAATTTGCAGAACATAGGGATAAGATTAATACCGTCATTAGTGATGTGATGATGCCAAATTTAGATGGTATAGCTACTGCGCGGACACTGAAGAAGATGAATCCGCAATTGAATATTATTCTTACCAGCGGACTAAAAGTAAATGAATCGTCAACAATGAAAATTGATTTTGATATTCAGGCATTCTTGAGTAAACCCTATACAGCCGAAACTCTTCTGAGAACATTACATCGTGTCATTAATGGGATTCGACGGTGAAGTTAGATAAATTATCATGAAGAAAAGGCAATTGGGAAATAAGGGTCCTCTGTTAACAGAAATCGGTTTCGGAGCGTGGGCAATCGGTGGACCATGGGAATATGGATTGATACTGCGGCATTGTATGGACTTGGTCATTCGGAGGAAGTTGTCGGGAAAGCGCTGAAAGGGAAACGTGAAAATATTTTTCTTGCAACTAAATGCGGTATGATTTGGGATGATAATTTAAAATTGAAAGAAGCAGGGAAAGCACGCTACATCGGTGTTTGTAATTACGATCTGATGTTACGCAGTGATTCAATATCACCGACTAAAAGGGGGCTGACCAAGAAGTAAGGAAAGGAGTCTTTCCGAACGCGGGCAGGTGTTTCGGAATCTAAGCGATTTTAGACCCTGAAATGAA
>CAYYIJ010000081.1:0-9748 GCA_964471945.1 uncultured Chlorobiaceae bacterium | reverse complement strand
TTGGGCTATATTTGTTTATATATCACATCACCTAGTATCATTTGATACTATTTCAACAGCAAAAGCTTCTTTGTTTCAATAAACTTGTCCGCAATTAAGCGATAAAAATACACACCGCTTGAAAGTCCGAAATCCGAAGTTCGTAATTCGAAATTGTGTTTCCCCGCTTCCTTTTTCTCGTTCACCAGCAATGCCACCTCCTGCCCAAGCAAGTTGAACACTTTCAGCGTTACAAACGATTCTCTTGGCAACTCATAGCGGATTGTTGTGCTGGGATTGAAGGGATTGGGATAATTTTGGTGAAGTGAATATTCTAAAGGAATCTGGGATTGTAAAAAATCATCAACGCTTGATACACCACTTGTTGTTCTGAGAATTGTTCCATAATCTCCAACAACCGTTCCTATATTCCCATTTAGAATCGAGACACCATATAATGAGTTATTAGTGCCACTCGGAAGAATAACCCACGTCAAACCGCCGTCAGTTGTTCGTATGATTGAACCTTGTAATCCAACAGCAATCCCGACGTAGTCATCGATAAAATATACCTCGTTAAGTGTGTTAGTAATAACACTCGTTTGTTTTGACCATGAGTTACCTGCATCATTCGTCAGTAGGATTATTCCCTGTTCTCCAACGGCTACACCAAAATTAGATTGGAGCGAAACACTATTGAGTCGAATTTTTGTTCCGCTGGTTCGCGGAAGCCAATCAATACCCCTATTAGTGGTGTAAAGAATTATTCCATTGTCTCCAACGATATTTCCTTCGTACGCATTTGAAAAAGATATTGAATTTAACGATTTACTTGTATACCCCGAGTTATTAAACCAATCATTACCACCATTGGTTGTCTGGAGAATTGTGCCGTTACTTCCGACCACAATTCCTTCGGCTGGATTAAAGAAAAACATATCATTCAATGAATGTGTAACACCACTTGTCTGAGTTGTCCAATTGACACCGCCATCCAATGTTCGCAAAATTACACCACCGCCTCCAACGACCATCCCCACGAAGTCATCGATGAAGCAAACACTTGAAAACGGTACACCTGCAGATTCAAACAACGACCCTTGTAATCGCCGAGTCCAGGTTCCCCCTCCATCCGTTGTGTGAAGGAGTGTCCCGCTATCACCTACAGCCAATCCATTATTCAAATCGCTAAACGAAATACTTTTCACTTTTTTTCGCGTCACGGCGCTTACTCTATCCTGCCAGATTGAACCGCCTGCACTAATGTGATATAGAGACAAATTCGGTAAGTAAAAATTCCAACCGACCGAAACACCATGATCTGTGTTTGAAAGTGCAATGGCTTTTAAATAATTCAGAGTTTGGATATTTATTGCAGACCATGATAATCCACCATCAGAAGTTTTGAGAACAACACCACGATCTCCTACAATCATTCCATTTTGATTATCTGAAAACGAGATATCATTTAATGATTGAAATGTTCCACTTTCTACTTTGTACCATGATACTCCGCCATCTATAGAACGATAAATAATCCCATTAGTACCAACAGCGATTCCGATACTCTCTGAAATAAATTGAACCGATGTAAGAATACCAGATAAACCTTCAAATTGTTTTATCCAATTTATACCGCCATCAGACGTTCGAAAAATTGCACAGTAAGTGTTGTAAGAATGTTTCATTATGTAACCGCCAACAGCAACTGCATGATTTGGACTAATTGCAGAAATCCCGTATAACCTGACTGAAGGATTCAAATACTGCATTTCCCACGACGTCCCTCCGTTGCTTGTGTAATGAATAGACCCAAAACCTGATAAATAAATTTCACCTCCACCGACAACATAACCATTGTTTGGATCAACAAATGAAACAGCATTGAGATAATTAATTGTGACACTCTCTTGTAGTTGCCAATTATCTCCATTATCATCCGACTTGATAACGGTTCCGTAGTCACCAACAGCAACAAACTCATTGGTATTTACTGATGTAATCGCTTTGATTCGACCTGATATTCCGTCTATTTTATTTTTTACCCTCCAATCTATTCCACCATTTGTAGATTTCAGGATTATACCACAATCTCCAACACCGACGAAAGTATTATTTTCGACATAAGCTGCATCATATATAGAATTACCCATAGGTTGTGGATTTTGCCAAAACCAGTTTACAGTTGATGGCTCAACACAGTACCCGTGAGCTTTAACTAAATGAGGTGAACCTTCCGCGTTATTTGTGAACAAGATTTTTGCTGTATCCGCACCTTGGATTGTAGGCGCAAATGTCACTGTAAATGTAAAGTTTGAGAATGGTGGTACGACTGTATTGTTTGGTGAGATGCTAAATTTATTATTATCAGAAATAGCTGATACGATATCTAATGGAAGTATACCATCATTTTGGATAGTTAGACCTCCAACCTTAGCAGCACCTTTTACAACAGTACCAAATTCGAGTGTTGAGGGATGTGGTGAAAACACCGCTTTAACATCTCCACCAACAGTCGTACGCAAGATTGTTCCGTTCTCACCGATGATTATACCGATTTCGGGTGTAAGGAATAAAACCTTTCGTAGATTTGTAAGAGTACCACTTTCTTGCCGATTCCATTTCCAACCATCATTTGTAGTTTTCAGAATTACGCCGCTATCACCAACAATCCATCCTAAACCTCGCGTTCGATACCAGCCTCTGAGGAAATGTACACTTCTTAGCGTTGTGGTTACGCCACTATTCTGGCTTACCCAATACTGCCCTCCACTTTTAGAATGAGCGATGGAGCCATTTTCACCGACGAACCATCCTGTGTCAGCAACGAAATAAATATTATAAAAATTACTACCAGATATTTCTGATGGTGGTTGCATCTTAGTCCATTCAGATGCTCGGACTGATCGTAGAATGGTTCCAGAATCACCGACAGCCATCATACGGGGCCAACGGTTTGGCTCAAGTGAGTAGGAGTTTAGATTAAAGCTAACAGGTTTTGGACCTGATATGTATGAACTCCAGCTACTGCCGCGATTAGTAGTATATAAAATTGTACAGCTATCGCCAACTGCCCAACCTGCTTTCGCCGGAGATGGCGCCAAGTATACATCATTGTGATTATTGTTGAATCCAGGATTGGGCACAAGTTCAAATGTGCATTCTCCCGACAGTTCAAAACGAGCTTTAATTATAACACCGCTATCGCCAACAATTATCCCTGCTTCGGGTGAAGAAAAACTAATAGAACGTAATGTCTTGTTGGTTGGAACTTGATAAGAACTCCACGTCATGCCCTCGTCCTTGGACAAAATAAATGTGCCACCGTCTCCAACTGCAACAATATTTGTTTCAACAATACATAAACCATGTAGATTAGCCGTTGTACCGCTCTGCTGTACAGTCCAGCCAGATTGTGCAAGAAGAATTGACGTAAAGAGCAATTGTTGAAATATTAGGATTAAATATTTTTCCATAACCTTACCCCATCAGTAGATTTTAATTTTGTAAAAGATTAAAATGTTATTTCACTACTTCATTAAAATTACTTTCATTGTTTTAGAATAATTTCCTAACTCATTTGTTCTCTGGCTTTGTGCGTTGAGCCGATATAAATATACACCGTTTGACAGCATTTGTCCTGAGCTTGCCGAAGGATTCCATTCAACATTATAACTTCCTGCCGGGAGTGTCTCATCGTCTATCAATCGTTCAACTTCACGACCAAGTAGATCGTAAACAATCAGCGTTACACGACTTTCATGGGGCAGATCGAATCGTATCTTTGTCGATGGATTGAATGGATTTGGATATGCATCAAATAATCGAAACTCATTTGGTACTGACCGATCAACAACACCTGTCCCCATAGGTTTTTCATCAAAATCTGTTAGAATTTTTACTAATAACTCCCGTGCATCAGCAGAATCAAGATAGTAGAGAGGAAAACTCAGATAATATGCATTGATATTAGGATCTATCGCCCGTATCCCAATTGGTTTTCCCTCTCGTAACGGATCAAATGGGTCAGATCGATAGCGATATAATACTCGCACAGGAGTGATATCCGAAAACCTTTCGATATAATTTAATCTTTTTCTCGTAGAAGATGGTTTAATAGTATCAACAAACACGGTTGGGAATTCACCCTCTCCTACCGCGGCGGCAAAGTCAAACGTTGAATCAACTTCGAAGAATGGACTTATCCCAAAATACTCCGAGAGAAACTCATACCAATGAGGAAAAGATTGTGAGGGCAGCCCCCGCCCCATTAATAAAAGATTCCCACCGCCTAATAAATATCCTTTCAGAGCAATAGGGAAAGCTGGGGGATAAAATGTAAGATTCGCACCGGGGGGACTATCTTCCATCCATAATATTGATGAATATTTTCCCAATTCATTTACATAACCTGGGATGTAAACGGGAGGTCGATAGGGTATTGTCCTATGCTTATAACCAACAAGTAATGATTCACAAAATCGATAAGAAGGAAAAGCAATAGAATAATCATATGAGTTCACAGCAAAAATTCCTTCATCCATCAAGGCAGTACGAAGAGCAGGACTATAGGAAGGTGAACTGACAGCATCTGTACTATCAATGGCTTCTATGAAGTAATAATAATCAACATCTTTTACAACTATATAATCAATGTATTGAGTTGATGTCCATACATCGGAATGAAGTTTGATAAAGTCTGAATCAAGACCAAGTCTTTTGTAAATATTATATCCCACTAAATCTTCTTCCTTATTGGGTGACCAGCTTAGATGTAGAAAATCTTTGCCTGGACCAACAACAAAATTGGATGGGATGGCAGGTGGAATTAATCGACCACTTTTTTGAAGGGAATATCCACTCTCGTGACCATCATGATCAACTGCCGAGATACAGTAATGGTAAATCTTATCCCCCCAAACATCTGTATCTATATAAGTTAGTACAGTTATTAGATTGGGCGTGATTTTAACCAAAGTACTTTCAACGGATGTGCGACGATAAATATTATAACCTGCAATGTCCGGGTCAGGGTTGGCATTCCATTCAAGTACAATCGAGGTCTGTTGATTGCTCACTACAAGCCCCATTGGAATGTACGGCGCATTCGTAATCTCATCAGATAAGGCGCTGAGATTCCCCTTGTCATCAATAGCAGCCACAGCAAAATAATAAATTTGATTACCCGGTAATCCTGAGAATGTTGTTGAAAGACTTCCAGTTTCAACAGAATCTGTATAATTACCGGAAGATGGACCATGATAAACTCGATATGATGTAACATTTCCGTATGGAGAATGGTCGATAGCATTCCAATAAATCGTGATAGGAGCACCAGCACCTGAATCAGAGATATGAACTACCGGCATTATGAAACCATTACTTTTATAAATCCTACGTGCACGCTGCGCATTCGTAAGCATTTCGGGGATAGACATCCCAGAAACTAAAGCTAAAGATATTTTCAATGTATCACCCGGCTTCATTGAATCAAATTTACCAATGGAAAAGAAAAATCGCGTGTCGGAAAGATTGTCCGGTGATTGGTTCGGTGCTATTGGCTGCCCTGGAAATGCTTCACCCGACATCCATGAGTATATGGCTGAATCATTTGTTCCTGGATCCGGTTGTGTAGTAAAATCAGACCACTGCCATATAAAGGACAGTGAATCCAATGGCTTTGTCGATCCTAATAGTGTAAATCCGATAGGAGTCGATCCAATGTCTATCGGGTTATGTACATAGGCAGTTTTTGTGGTATCATCGTAAGTAGAATAGTTTCGCTCATAATAACGAGAAATATTACTAGGTCCTACATCACAGTCTGCAAAAAAACCAATGCAAACATCTCTGATTAACTTACGACCCATATTTATGAAAATGTATTCAAACGGAAGTATTGCTTCAGCACTTCCTCCATCCCAGGCATACGATTTCTGAATTAATTTAATCCACATCGGTACGTGTCCAGCATAAATGGGTTGGATAAAAGTATCAATCGCAGAGCAATAATAGTCTTGGTCGGATATTGCGCCGTAATCTTCATCCACATGTGGCTCACCATGATCGGGCAATCCATTTTTCTCTGTATAATAATCCCTCTTCTCAACAGTAATAATTGGTAATGTCCCATCGGGATTAGGATGACATTTATCTATCTCACCCGGTCGGAAATTGTCATAAGCAGGATCAGGATTTGTCACAGGATCGTATGCACCTAAACATCCAACTTCTAAACTATCTGAGATTCCATCTTCGCCAACATCATCAAGTATAGGGTCCCAATCACCATCATTATCGGTTCCATCGAGGTCATCCTCGTCAACTCTGCCATCTCCGTCATCATCGTATCCAAGTATATTGGGATAAAATTTCCCGGTGCTGTGATCGATTCTTTCGCGGATGGAAGTTCTCCATATTCGCTCTCGGTATAGATGTCTCCACTCAGGAAGAAATTCTTTTCTCGCATCCGAACCGTTATACGCTTCATCCACACGGATAACACCATCAATAATTCCACCGATTCTGGGACCAGCACCATAGATATGTTCAACACCGGAACCTGCTGGATACTCCATTCCATAACCGTCTGGTGTATTCTGTTCACCATCCCATGCCTGTAAACCCATTGTCATCTGGTTGCTAATCCAAACGCGCATGTTGAATCCTTGCTTCACACGTAAAGCAAAATCAGCCATGGTTTCAGATGGCTTAGAAAAGGACGTACCACCTCCCTTCGGGTTTATTTGTTTGAGATTATTTGATTTGGGTATGCTTCCCGATGCAGAAAAAACAATTGCTCCTAAGAGAACAATAACATTTGTAAATAACTTCATGACGACCTCCTGTCTTCATTGAAATATTGTTAGTTATGATTACATTTTTATTTTCTTCAATCTTCCATGTCAATGGTGCCGAAAGTTTCCTTCAGACACTAATTCTGTTTCGCATGTGTTAGGACGAAAGTTCTGCCACCATAAAACTTACAAAATAAATAGGTTAAAATCAATTACAAAAAAGAAAAACCTCCACAACCGAAAAGAACTGTGGAGGTTTTAATAAAAAACGATGATTTTATCGCAATAACAGCATTTTTTTTACATCAACAAAACTGCTCCCTGACCCAGATAAAGGATCGCTGACCTGAATTTTATAGTAATAAACTCCACTGGCGAGTCCGTTTGCATCCCATGAGACTTGATAGACACCAGGTTGCTTAATTTCATTCACGATTGTTGCAACCTGCTGTCCAAGTACATTGAACACTTTCAATGAGACAAATCCGATATCTGATATCTGAAATCTGATATTTGTCTTCGGGTTAAACGGGTTAGGATAGTTCTGTGATAATGAATAAGTTGTCGGAATTTCATTGTCAATTTTTTCTACACCAACAACAATCGGATCCGAGCCGCCTGCTTCAAGATATCGAGCAAAAAATTCTTGTAAATAAAGGTTTGCTACGCGATCATCCTGGATAATCAAAGTGTTTTCATCGTTTCTCGTCTCGGCAGAGCTTGACCAGTTATGCGAGCCAGTGACGAGATAAGCACCTCTACCTGTTGGTTCTGCATCAACGATTGCATATTTATGGTGGAGCATACCACTCCCAACTTTCAGCAACACATCAACCGCATTCGACTGCAAATAGCTAAATTGAGTTCCTGTATCAACGTTGTTATCCATTATAACGCGAGTCTTCCGACCGGCTTTCTTCTTATTGATAATTGTATCGGCAAGTTCCTTCCGAGTAAATGTTAGCATCGCGGTGTTAATCGAACTTTGTGCTTTACCTAAAGTTTTACCTATATGATAAGTCGTGCGATCACTAGGGCTGAAGTAACATTCAATATTTTTCCCATCAATAACAAATTTATGGGGAGTATTATTCATCTTTCGTGCGCCAAATCTTGAATTAGTTGGATTAGGTGTGTCAGTATTGCTTCCCCACATTTCTTCAAACTCAATAGTATAAGCTCCGGCAAGTGCAACATCTTGAATCTCGATAACGTTTTGTCGGTCGGCAGTTGTACCCGGGTCTGTGAAATTGGTTGAACCCGTCCAAACCCAAACACTCTCTGGTGCGCCACCGCGATAATCTAAAACAATAGATTTATTATGGTGTAATCCTGAGCCATCATTCGCACCGTACATATCGTACACGACTGTGATTCCATTTGAAGTTAGCGTTGACCAAGGTGCAGTTGTTCTATTATCATATTCACCGATAACGCGTACCTTCACACCACGCTGCTTAGCAGAAACAAGAGCACTCGCCACATTAGCACCGGCTGTTCCACTTAAACTATAAAGCGCCAGATCGATAGAGTGTTTTGCATTATTGACTCGCGATATCAGTTTCGAAACAATATCAATATTACCTTGAGCCACTTCGTCAATCGAAATTGAGCTATTTATGCTCTTATTAAAATAAACGTTAATTCGTCCTGTCGTTGGAGATGCTGACGTTGTACTGACGATCAGATTGCTCGCAAAACTTGTTTCTGCATTGCTAACCGAATAAGCTTGTACATTGTAAATGTTTGCAGCCGTCAATCCAGTAAGATGAACAAAATGTTGTTTCACTGTGTCGAGTAAATCAACGCTTCCAAGTTCATAAGCAGTAGTCTTACCATACCGAAGGTGCGATGTTCCCGAAAAAAGTGTTTTCCATGTTACTGCAAATGATGTGGGAGCTAAATGGGTTTCTTCTGGAAAATGAGTAATAATTGGACCTTTTGAAAGAATATCTGAATTTGATCTTGGCATAAGCTGATAACCACCGATGTAAGGTGAAGTAGTTTTGTATTGTCCTAACACTCCAATAATATCGAATGGTTCTGCTGGTGCAACCATACCCACAATGTTCGTATTATTATCAATCCTCAGTTGAACCGTATCGCTTGGTGATGAACCTGTGAGCCTATAATTAGTATTTGCCGCCCACGTGGTAACTGGGCTGCCATTCAGCATTTTAACAGTTACAGCATTAAGACGCACAAGAAGACCTTCATAATTTTCTACGCCGCCACTGCCATCAAAATTAAGTTGAGGTGGAATGCAAAGAAGCGGTTCTAGAATAGTTCCAGTACTTAGAATCAACGGAGTAGTCGGAAATTCAATCTGATTCAATCCATTGAATTGTGTTACTCTGCCGGTAACTGATACCTCGTCTCCGATATTAACACTTGATGAAAAGGTAGTTCCATAAATTGACATCCCCGCCGAATTATCCTGAATAAAGCTTGGACTTCCAAATTCATTCGCTACTGTAATAACACCGCGCACTGTAACAAGATCACCGATGCGTAATGCCACTCCAACTGCATTATTAATTTTCGTTTCCGCAATCGGCACAGGTGCTCCATAAACTGTTACAACTGGAATTGGTGAAACATCGCCATAGCTTCCATTAAACCCAGATTGTACTTTGAATTTATAATAACCCGTGGACAAAGAGGTTGTAACATTACTTATCGAAATAGTTGTAGAATCTGCATGCAGAGTTGCTTCAGTAAAATAGATTGTATCACCGAGAATGCTTTCCTTTGTTGTCATATTTGTATAATCAACATCTTTAGTATCTTTCGACCATTGAAATTCTGGGGGAACGATTATTCTGAGATTGTTAATTGTATAACCAGTATCACGAAGGAAAGTAACAACGAACATTGTATCGATATTTCCATTAAGAACATGAGGAGATATTTTTACAGAACCAGATCCTTCAGGTCTAGCCCGCAGTACATTTATCCATGTCGAGTTTGCT
>CAYYIJ010000080.1:0-9943 GCA_964471945.1 uncultured Chlorobiaceae bacterium | reverse complement strand
TCCAATCCGTATTTTTTTATCTTCGTATAAAGGTGACTACGTTCCATTTCGAGCGCTTCGGCAGTTTTTGAAACGTTCCAGTTATGCAATTTCAACTGATGTTTAATAAACATTGCTTCGGCGTTATCTTTAAAATCTTGAAAAGATTGACTTGCCTGTACAATTTCCTCGATCGTATCATTGACTTGGAAAGATAGCATCTCTAAATCTAATATATCTATCTCGTTTCCGGTCGACATGATTACCAACCGTTCCACGATATTGCGAAGCTCACGTACATTGCCTTTCCATTCCATATTTTTTAATACCGAAGAAGCACGATCTGTTATTATTTTTTTAAATATACCATTCCTTGAACATGTATCTTCTACAAAGGCATCGATTAATATCGGAATATCTTCTTTTCGTTCTCTGAGTGGTGGAACAACAATAGGTATGACGTTAAGACGATGAAATAAATCTTCACGGAATGTTCTTTTCTTGATTTCTTCAGGAAGATTTTTATTTGTTGCTGCAATAACTCTAACATCAACAGGTATTATTTTATTACCGCCTACACGCTCAATCTTTCCTTCCTCCAAGGCGCGTAAAACTTTTGCCTGCGCTTGTAAACTCATATCGCCAACTTCGTCTAAGAAAATCGTTCCACCATCCGCTTGTTCAAACTTACCGACTCGCTGGGCGGTAGCGCCAGTGAAAGATCCTTTCTCATGACCGAACAATTCTGATTCAATCAGTTCGGCAGGAATAGCTGCACAATTTACTTCCACCAGATGCATATTAGCTCGCTTACTCATTCGATGAATCGCTTTTGCAACAAGCTCTTTACCACTTCCACTTTCACCTGAAATTAACACACGAGCATCAGTAGGTGAAACACGCTGGATAATCGAGAGAATTTCTTTTATCTTCGGACTATCACCGAGTATATTTTCCTTCTCCCGGATCTGTTTCACTTCCTCATGAAGTTTACGCTGCTCCAGAGCGTTGCGCAGTGTAATCAGTAATTTATCCCTGTCTAACGGTTTAGGAAGAAAATCGAATGCACCTATCTTAGTCGCCTCGACTGCTGTCTCAAACGTACCATGGCCTGAAATCATAATTACGGGAACTTCAGAATTAAGTTTCTTCATCTCTCGCAGCACCTCGATACCATCAATTCCCGATGGCATTTTAATATCCAGGAACACTGCATCAAATAAATTCTCTTTAAAACATGTTATTGCCTTTGTTCCATTCTCCGCAAAGGAAACCATAAACTTCTCGTATTCAAGAATCATTTTTATAGAATCCCGTACACTTTTTTCATCATCTACGACGAGGATTGTTCTCATTATTTTTCTCCTGAAGAATTAGTTTTATCAAATATTTCAAAATATTGAGATGGCATCCGGTGTTTATTAATTAGCAGGGCAAGACCAAATTCCTGCCCATTCCGATTTGCTCGAATATCTCTTTCATCGTGCACACCATCCACAATCACTGCTTTCTCTCCTTTTTCGATAAAATCAGAGAATCGTTCGGCTGTCTCATCCGATTCGAAGACGTAAGTCAGAAATGCTGAACCAAAAAAATGTTGCAGCTTGTCTCTGTCGCCGATTCGGCTCGAAGGTGAATCAATATAAAATCGATTAGGCAAATTCTCTACCCGCTGATTAAATTCTTCCTTCGACTCATTTGAAAGAGGAAGGAAGATTGAAAACACCGGTACTTTAAAACCAAAAATCCTATGGTCAAAACATGCCACAGCAGAAATTAAAAGTGCTACCGCAGTATTATCACTCGTTAGTTTCATCGCCCTTATGAATATTGCATCGACAGCTTTGAGATCACCATAACACTGACGTATCTCCTGAAATGTACGATTCCTGATGAATGATTTCAACTCGATACCATACTGGATAAAAAATGACGGGAAGTATGGGAGAAGAAAACCGAGAGAAGGTGAATCTTCAAAAGAGAGATATACTGATAATGAATCTTTCGTATGATTCGAGACTTGTGGTTTTAGCTGTTGGGTGCAGGTTAATAGACCAACGACAAACACCAGAACGAATCTCATCGTCACACCTGAATTACACCTGGGTTGAATTTTGGTATAAAAGGATTATTTGATGCAACCTCGATGCAACGCGAGATGATTTGCCGTGTATCAATCGGATCAACGATATCATCCACCCACAGCCGAGCAGCAGCATACAGCGGATTTAATTCACTGCTGTAGCGGTCGGATATTTCTTTGAGCATCTTATCTTTATCTTCTTTGGAAATTTCTTTACCCTTGGCAGCCATCTGCTGGACCCGGATACTAAAAAGCGTTTCACTTGCCTGCTTCCCTCCCATTACAGAAATTTGTGCCGTGGGCCATGCAAAAATAAATCGAGGATCATACGATTTACCACACATTGCATAGTTGCCAGCACCGTAGCTATTACCAATAATGAATGTAATTTTTGGAACGACGCTGTTAGCTACTGCATTCACCATTTTCGCACCATCTTTGATTATACCGCCTTGTTCAGCTCGTGTTCCAACCATAAATCCTGTAACATCTTGCAAGAATACGAGAGGAATATTTTTTTGATTGCAATTTAATATGAAACGTGTTGCTTTATCTGCACTGTCACTGTAGATTACGCCACCGACTTGCATCTCTCCTTTTTTAGTCCTCGTAACCAACCGTTGGTTTGCAACAATTCCTACAGCCCAACCATCTACACGTGTGTAAGCAGTTACAAGTGATTTACCATAACCGGCTTTATACTCATCGAACTCACCGGCATCTACTATCCGAGAAAGAATTTGATTTGTATCGTAAGGTTTTGTACGTTCATCCGGCATGAGTCCATAGATTTCCTTCGGGTCAAATGTGGGTGGCTTGGAAGTAATACGATCAAATAACGCTTTTGGTGTTGCACCAAATTTATCAATAAGATTACGAATCGTCTGTAAACAAACTTCATCGTTTGGCATTTTATAGTCGGTTACGCCGCTGATTTCACAGTGCATAGTTGCACCACCAAGTTCTTCAATATCAGCGTCTTCACCAATTGCTGCTTTCACAAGGTATGGTCCAGCAAGAAACACACTACCAGTTTTATCAACAATCAATGCTTCATCACTCATTATGGGAAGATAAGCTCCCCCAGCAACACACGGGCCCATGATAGCAGCTATTTGAGGAATACCCATTGACGACATCACGGCATTATTGCGGAATATTCTTCCGAAATGTTCTTTGTCGGGAAATATTTCGCTCTGTAGTGGTAGAAATACTCCAGCAGAATCCACTAGGTACACAATCGGAAGTCTATTCTCCATCGAGATTTCTTGAGCACGGAGATTTTTCTTGCAAGTAATCGGGAACCATGCGCCCGCTTTCACGGTAGCATCATTCGCAACGATGACTATATCACGATTATTAATCTTACCAATACCGAATATTGTGCCCGATGCTGGGGCACCGCCATATTCTTCATACATTCCATATGCACAGAATAATCCAATCTCGAGGAAATAACTTCCGGGATCGATAAGCTTGTGAATTCGTTCACGAGCGTGTAGTTTCCCTCGCTTGTGTAATTTTTCGATAGCTTCTTGACCTCCACCCTTTTTAATAACATCAGCTTTCGCATTAATAATACGTATCATATTTTTAAGATTGTCTTCATATTTTGAAAAGTTTATATCTTTATTTAATGAAGTACCAACTTTTACCATACTCACAATCCTTTTTTTCTTAGAGAGATTTTAGTTGTTAACTTGCGACCCTGTTCATTATTTGGATTTATTTTTTTTACAATATTCAAAAAATACTCAGCTTTTGAAAGATTGCCTGCAAGAAAATAGTTATCAGCAGCAAGCATCGGTAGTTGATCTTCTGAAAATGTTAAAGCTTCGACTATTCCTTTTTCTCTAAGTTCTATTACTTTTTCAAATAATTCTGCCGCCTCGTGGAATCTTCCAGCACTGTTTAATGTGAGACCAAGGAAAAGAATATACCGATCATCGCGTCCCTGTGTTAATTCAATACACTTATTAAATAATCGAATTGGTTCTGCCATATCAAGTGGATTTGTTATCGAAGCTCCTTCTTCCAATCTTGGATATAACTCAATAACATAATTCGAAACCATTTCCACATCATCCGGTTTTAACTCTGCAAGTGTGCGTAAGGTTGATATACGTTCATCTGTGAGATTCATTATCTGAGTGATTTCCGCCATCATTGTAAGTGCTTCAAAGTTTTTGGGACTGATCTGTAGACATTTTTTTAAGGTAGAATAAACAAATCGAAAATCACCTATTTCTTCCGAAATCCGGAAACGTGCAATGTTTAGATAGTTTTCTAACCCTAATTCACGTCTTAATTTATATTGTCCGAAAAATAATTGTTTTTCATGGGCTGAAAAACGTTCATCGATACTATCGAGTAAGGTAATGTTCGAGCGAGAAAAAAAAGTAATTGGTGATTGAAATTCCAACAAAGGTTTTTTTTCACTATTGATAATATCACCATCAAATATCGTAGCCGTATTTGCTGGTGTTGTTATTTGAATCGATAAAAAAGAAGGAATATCCGGAATCGTTATTCTTTCCATTTCGCCCGCCAACGAAGGTGTTCGAAATTTTTCTTCCAATAGTTCAAAATCTAGATTAGTCTGAGATGTAGAAGCCAAAATGATAATATCTGCATTTGAGACTCTCCATATACTAACTACAGGAAAAGATTTTGTAATAGTGTTGATAACCAGGCGTAAAACATTGTCATCAACATCATACGCATGAAACCATTGAGTCAAAATACCACCGGGATGAAGTCTTCTTTTACAAAGCTCAAAAAATTCTGTCGAAAAAAGATTACCGATTCCAGCAATCCATGGATTTGATGGCTCGCTAATGATATGATGATATTTTTTGGGAGTAATCTTTAGAAAAGTTATTGCATCATCAATAACTATTTTTGTACGAGGATCATTCATGAAGTGATAATTTTCTTGACTAAAAAAATAATTACATTCAACGACTTCCGAAGATATCTCAACGCAATCAAGAGACTTTAGTGGATGCTTAAGAGCTGAGCCACAGGTAATTCCGCTGCCTAAACCGATAACTAAAACATCGCCCGAGTTATGTGATAACATGAGAGGAATTTGTGCAAGTAGAACCTGAGTTGCAAGATCACCAATGGTACTTGCATCGGCTTTTCCATTAATAACCAAACTGCGCTGAAATGTATCACCTTTCTCATTTTCTAACACACCTACATTCGCATTAAGTCCTTCTTTATACCATAATACTTTTCTCCCCCTTTCATTTCCCTCCCTAAATTCATCAAATGACGTGGGAACAACATCCATGAAGATTGTCCGAAAAGCTCCTGTTAGCCATATATATTCATTCCATTTAGGAAATTGAATCCTGTATGTCAAGGCAAAAAGAACGAATACAACAGCTATTGCTATTTTCCAACGAGAAAAATATTTCACACCCCAGAACAAAATAAATAATCCAAAAAGACCATTAACAACAACTCCCATTTCAATCGATAATTTTACTCCTAATGACGGGATAAGAACCAGTCCAGTAATTAAAGCACCGATAACCGTTCCAATAGTATTGATCGAAAATATTCCACCGATAGATTTTCCCAATAATTTGATATCATTACTGGCAATTCGACTTGCAACAGGTAAGGACATTCCAGAGAACGTAGTCGGGATAATCATTATCAAGAAACAGTAAAGAAATTCAAAGAAGAGAAACAAAGGAAAGTTTTCTGGTTTGTTTGAAAAAATTGATGAATATTTTAAAAGATAATAAGGTAATCTTTCATACAGTGGCAACATTAGAATCATTGAAATGGCTGTCCCCATTTGACAAATCCCTAAAAACAGAATGAGATTCTTAATTCGTTTAATAATCAAAGAAACGATCCAGCTTCCAAGTGCGATGCCACTTATAAAGGCGATTAACATTACAGAGAATGAATAGGTAGATGATCCAAGTATATTCGACAGTAATCGTATCCAAGCTAACTCATACAACATCGCAACAAATCCAGATATGGCGGCAGCACTTATTGCTATTCTGATATTTTTCAACGAATATCTCTGTACACTATCTTCCTTTACTTGAGTAGATGGAACTTTCGGTAGGGTTTCAGGTATCACCTTTGTAGCAATCAAAAAAGAAACAATTCCCACTGCGAGATTAAGTATAGCTGCAATCCAGACAGTTCCATCAAGTGAATAGAGTTTTATGAGATAAAACCCCGCTAATCCTGTTCCTAAGACTGCACCTATACTATTTACATAATATAATGTTGCAACACTTTTACCGGCTTCTGAGAGACTCGATGTAAAATACTTTGTGAGGATTGGCAGTGTTCCACCCATCAAAAAAGTTGGAATAATTATTGTAATAAAGCTGATTGAGAATTTCAAAAATAATAATATCGTTTGATTGTCTGCTATAAATGTCGAAGTAGAAATGAAAATAAAAATATCTTCACAGACCCCGATTATAAAAGGATAAATTAAACAATACAAACCAATGGCAATCTCAAGGAAACCATATAGTTTCAACTGGTTTTTTATTTTATCAACATATTTTCCCCAATAGTAGGCACCGATTGCTAATCCACACATAAATGATGCCAACACAATCATGTGTGAATAAGCTGTGCTGCCTATAAATAGTGAAAGATACTTTGACCATGCTACTTGGTATATTAATCCACACATCCCAGATAGGATAAACAAAAATATTATTATAAATTTCAATTTTAAGTATTTCATAGTCAGTTAATATTATATTGAGAGTATGTTTCTCGCTATTACAAGCTTCTGAATTTCTGATGTGCCTTCACCGATTGTTACCAACTTGACATCGCGGTAAAATTTTTCAACGGGAAAATCTTTTATAAATCCGTAGCCGCCGTGGATTTGAACCGCTTCGTTGGTCGCTTGAACAGCGACTTCGCTTGCGTAGTATTTAGCCATAGATGATTCGGTGATTACTTCTTTACCTTGATCTTTCAAATATCCTGCTCGATAAGTTAATAATCTTGCTGCTTCGATGTTCGTTGCAAGGTCGGCTAACTTCCATTGGATTGCCTGAAACTCGCCAATCAATTTACCAAATTGTTTACGTTCTTTTGAATACTTGATACTCGCATCCAAAGCACCTTGTGCAATGCCAAGCGCAAGTGAGGCGATACTGATCCGACCACCATCGAGAATTGTGAGTGCTTGATGGAAACCAGTTCCTTCCTCACCAAGCAGATTTTCTTCAGGTATACGGCAATCTTCAAATGTCAATGCAACGGTATCACTGCTTCGCATCCCCATTTTATTTTCTTTCTTCGAAACAATAAAACCGGGAGTTTTGTTTTCTACAATAAAAGCTGATGATCCCTTCTTACCTTTACTCTTATCTGTGAGAGCTATAACTACCGTAACTTCACCAACACTGCCGTGAGTAATAAAATTCTTGCTACCATTCAAAACATAATAATCGCCATCACGAGCTGCCGTTGTAAGCATACTTCCTGCATCACTGCCCGACGTCGGTTCAGTCAATGCCCATGCACCTATCTTTTTCCCACTCGCAAGATCAGGGAGATATTTCTTTTTCTGCGATTCGTTACCGAATGTATAAATATGGTTTGTACAAAGACTATTATGAGCTGCAATAGTTAATCCAACCGAAGGATCAACTTTCGAAATCTCTTCAATTATTGTTATGTATTCAAGGTAACCGAAGCCGGCACCACCGTATTGCTCAGGGAATAAAACACCCATGAAACCGAGATCAGCCATTTTCTTCACGATATCATAATGAAATTCTTGTGATTCATCATATTTCATCATTACTGGTTCAATCTCTTTTTCGGCAAAGCTTCGGGCAACATCCCGAACCATCTTCATGCTTTCTGTGAATTCGAATGTGGGTGTTATTTGTTCTGACATAAGATAATATTAAAATTTTGGCTATAATGTATGAGGATTTAAGTTGATTTGCAAAGATTCATTGCTTAAAATTTTCTATAAGCTGCTCGACTATATCATAAGGTGTTATTTTGAGAGATAGTATATCTCTAATCTTTGATTCGAGCAGAAGTTTTCTCTCGTCATTCCAGAATTCGAATCGTAATCTCTCACCAATAAGTTCCTTGGTTCGCTCAACGATTCTCTCTTCTCTTTTCTTGCTTAAAATATTTTGTTGTTCAAGATACTTCCGGTGTTCTTCAATTCTTTTGGCTATCAAATCTATTCCTTTACCATCACTCGCTATTGATTGAATAACATTTGGTTTCCAGCCATCTTGTTTAGGTTTAAAGCTAAGCACCATATTAATAGATAAAACGGCTTGTTCTGCACCCGCGCGGTCTGCTTTATTAACGACGAAGAAATCTGCAATCTCCATCAAACCAGCTTTCATTGCTTGAATCGAATCACCGGATTCAGGAACAAGAACAACAATTGTTGTATCTGTAGCGCGCGCAATATCCAATTCAGATTGTCCAACACCCACTGTTTCCATTAGAACAACATCGCAGCCCGACGCATCGAGAATATCGGCAGCTTCTTTTGCCTTCTTGCTCAAACCACCTAAGCTGCCGCGTGAAGCCATACTACGAATAAAAACACCCTCATCAAGCTCAACATCAGTCATCCGCACACGGTCGCCGAGTAACGCACCACCTGTAAACGGACTTGTCGGATCAACCGCTATAATTCCTACGCGATTACTCTCGTTACGATACAACTTTGCAAGCTTATTAGTGATTGTACTTTTACCAGCACCAGGCGGACCAGTAATTCCTATTCGATATGCTTTCCCGGTATGCGAGTATAACTTCCGCAGAACCATCATTGCATCTGGATGTTCGTTTTCTACAATCGAGATTGCACGTGCAATTGCAGGCCGTTCACCTGTTAGAAGTCGATCTATTAACTCGTTATTGATTGACATGCTCTAAACAGTTTTTTTCTTATGGAAATAATCTACAGTCATCTCAAGTCCATTTTCTAACGAAACAGTCGGCGACCATCCAAGAACTTCTTGGATATATCTGTTATCAAGCACACTTCGCAGCTGTTCACCTTGCTTTGCGGGTCCGTGTTTATCTAAACATTTCGAGCCGGAATATTTTTTTACAAGACTAAATATCACATTAACATCTGTTTCGATGCCAGTCCCAACATTGAAAATATCAGATTTATTGTATTCGAGTGCCAACATATTAGCACGAACAATATCTGCAACATAAGTATAATCTCTCGTCTGTTTACCATCGCCGTTAATGACTGGCTGTTGATTAGCAAACATCTTATTTGCAAAAATCGCTACTACACCCGCTTCACCGTGTGGATTCTGTCGAGGTCCATAAACATTGGCATATCTCAAGCTGATGTACTGAAGTCCATAAACTTCTTTATAAAAATAAAGATATTTCTCTACAGAAAGTTTTGCAATACCATAAGGTGAAAGTGGTCTTACAGGGTGCTTTTCATCAGCAGGGAAATAATCCTGCTCACCATAAATTGCACCTCCAGTTGAAGCAAATATTAACTTCTTCACACCGAAAATTTTACAATTCTCAAGAAGATTAATCGACCCAAGAATATTTACAGATGCATCGAAGCTCGGGTCTTCGACAGATTTCCTTACATCCATTTGTGCCGCATGATGAATCACGACATCGAACTTGTGGAATTTGAAAAGCCGATCAACCGTTTCATCCCGAATATCCATCTGGACGAACTCTGCCTTTTGATTTACGTTTTCAATTTCACCGGTCGATAAATCATCAACAATAACAATATCATGACCTGCACCAATACATGCATCTACAATATGCGAACCGATGAAACCGGCACCGCCTGTAATTAGTATTTTCAACTTGACTCCTTTTCAATTATTTGTCACCCTGAAC
>CAYYIJ010000079.1:0-9969 GCA_964471945.1 uncultured Chlorobiaceae bacterium | reverse complement strand
ATCCAACTGAAAATCGCAAATATTAACACGTGTCATTTGGCACTATTGTAAGTAATAGATCATGAAACCTCTGAAAAACTTTTTTCATCATTATGTCATTCTGAACGAAGTGAAGAATCCTTCTCGTTTTTGCAAGACAAGATGTTTCGCTCCGCTCAACATGACAACTAATTATGAATTTTTCAGAGGTTTCATCATGAAGAACGATAAAAGCCCCAGATATTTTTATTTGGGGCTTTTATTTTTTTCAAGTGGTGAGTAAATACGGTTTATAGTACACTAACAGCAATTAGGATAGATATCAAAACACCAATAATAGCTTCCCCTGCAATTCCACCTGATGCAATCGAGGTGATATATTTTTCTGACCATTTTTTATTTATTTTTTCAATTAATTTTCCCACCAATGAACCAATGAAAAGTGTCAGAGAAATAAATCCGGGAATTACCATACCGATTCCGATTCCTAAAGGAGATGGTATAACATGCTTAATGGGAGTTTTTTCTAAGAGTGTCATTGTAATACCTAATAAACTGCCAAATAGGATAGCAGTCAAACAATATGGTGGAAGAATGTCTAATCCTTCTGAAAGAAAGGTTGCCATTCCCGACCAAGGTATTGCAGCAGGTGCGGGATTATTCTCTGTTCCTATACCATATGTGTTGGTTACAGTTAGGAAAACAAATACGGAGACAACAGCACCAATTAAAATGCCTATGAATTGAGAATATATTTGTTTCAATGGATTTGCTCCCAACAAGTATCCGGTTTTAAAAACTTGCATAACACTAGCCGAGACATCAGAACAACCCGCCGTAATACCACCCGCGGCTAAATTCGTAACGCTGGTACCATGAGAAATAAGTCCTGTTGCTATTTGATTTGCGTGACCCATTGTTCCCACTGGATTGATATCGGTTTCGCCATAGCTCCGTATGGCTACCATTGCCAATAAAAATGAGAAAAGGATAGCAAAAAATCCTATCCAGAAAGGAATCTGAAAAATAATTTGTAATAAGATTACCAATGCAAATGTAATTGTTCCGATTCCAACAATCCATATTCGAAATGGGAAATCAATGAGTTCTTTTCTGCTGGTTGAAATTGACATCATTGATTTTAATGATTGAATTATTATTTTACTTCTTATTGCCAACGAAGTAAAACCAGATGCTACCATGAGAGAGATTGCTGGCCACATAGTCCAATGTGTTATTTCTGAATGACCAATATTTTCAATAATTTGTCTATCCACAAGTATCGGTCCAATGATTCCCCAACTTAATATGGCACCAATTAATAAGCTTATCCCAATTCTTATACCTACTAATAAGCCCACGCTCAGGATCATGGGGCTTGTATATATACCCAGAGAAAGTGACTCAAAACTAAATTTCGAAATACTTAAAGGGATAGCAGTCAAAGAGGGAATAATCGTAGGAATCGCATCGCGGAACCATGTGATCCCAGCTGATATTAATCCGGTAATTCCAAGTGCTTTGGCTTGCCCGAGAGCTTCACCTGCATGAACGTGCATTGTTTTTATAGTAGTGGCACACGCAGTTCCAGTTGGGAAAGTTAGTTTGTCTAAAATCAACATTTGTTTACGTAAAGGTATTGTGAAAAAAATTCCGAGAAGTCCTAATAATAGAATGAAAGTAAAAATTTGGAAACCACTTAGAGGATAACCTATAAGATGTAATGCTGGAATGACACTGACAATTATACCGATACTTCCTGCCGCAGTGGAAACTGTTTGTGCAATGTTATTTTCTAAAATTGACAAATTCATTTTGAAAGATCTAAAAAAGGCAAAACATAATATTGCAGAAAGTATTGAGCCAGCTTCCGTTATCCCAGTCTTTAAACCCATATAAACGTTTTGGGTCATGACTAATATTCCTAAAATAATTCCCATTAGAACCGCACGAAAGGTGAATTCTGGAATCTGTTGATCAACAGATTTCTCAACTATGGAGTGATTTTTGATTCCGAGGTTATCTGGATTTTCCACTTTATTATCTCCTTATTATATTATTTGTATATTTTCGGCAGATGTTAGATCACCGAATGCACCTAATTTTTGAAATATTTCTATTGCTCGTTCCAAGAACTTTTTAGCTTCATTAGAAGTTTTTAAATAATTATAATATTTTGCAAGTTCTAGACAAGTTCGCCCAATCTCATGTTCCATTTTCAAGTTTTCAAATATTTCTAAACATTCTTTGAAGTAATTTTCCGATTCAATCCAAGAATCAATTTTTAATTCTGATTGGTTTTGATTTTGTAATTGGATAAGATTAATAATCCCAAGACACCTTTTCGCTATGGCTACTTGATTAAGTTGAGCCATTTCTTGAGCAATCTGAAGAGCTATTTTACCTTTTTGTTTTGCATTTTCCGACTCATTCAAATACTGTAGTGTTAATGCTAACCATGCATAAGCAACGGAAACAAAAATACGCAAGTTAATAGAATCCGATATTTGTATGCTTTTTTCCAAATCCTTCTGAGCACCAATATAATCTTGTAGATCTAACTTAACGGAACCGAGATTTCCATAAGACATTGAAACTCCAGGAATATCACCAATTTCAGTTCGTATGAGTAAACATTTCTCATGCATCTTTAGAGCCTCATCATACCTGCCTTGATCTTGGTAAACTGTGCCGAGATTGTTGCACGCACCAGCAATACCAGACCTATAACCGATTGCTGTCATGATTTCTAAACTCTTCTTTGAATTTTCCACAGTCTTCCCATAGTCCCCTTGGAAATAATGTATGTTAGCTAGGTTATTAAAAGCTACAGCAATTCCTTTTTTATCACCAGTCTGTTCGCATAGTTTAAGACTCCTTGAGTACATTTCGGTTGCTTGTTCAAATGCACCAAGGTCTTCATAGATGACACCTAGATTGTTATAAGCATTTGATAACTCGATAGGATTCTGATTTTCTACCATCAATGATAAACCACCTTCAACTTCTTTCTTAGCTTCATTATATAAACCTAGAGATTTATATACACGCGATCTGGTAATGCGTGTTTTACCTATAGCGATATTTGTATCAATATTTCCCTTTTGCTGAATTCTTAATTTCTCTAATTCTTCATCAGCATGGTTTAGTGTGTTTAATGCCTTTTCATGTTCTCCCTCTTCATTGTAAACCATTCCGATTTTTCTAAGTATCTCAACTTTCTTAAGTGGTGGTATTTCTTCAATTGTGATAAGTTCTTTAAATCTTTCAAGAGCTGATTCATGGTTTCCTATTAATGCCAAAACATCACCAAATCCTTCGAGTACCCTTATTCGTTCTTCTGAACTGATAGCTACCGATTCGTTGAGTTTGGGATTATCAGAAATATCAAGAACTTTCTGATAGTACTCAATAGCTTGTTTGTTTGCAAAGAGTTTTTTTGACCATTCTCCTGCAGTTATTAAGAATGGAAGAGCGCGATGTTCATCTTCACCTTTTAAAAAGTGATATGCAATATTGGGTGTGAGATTTTCTTCTTCGGAATAATTCTCGGAAAGGTAGGAACCAATCATTATATGATACTCGACCCGTAATTCTGGAGTAATGGCATCGTAAAGAAATTCTCGGATTTTACCGTGGTCGAATCTATACATTTTATCTTCTGGATGAATTATATGGTGTTCTCTTTCTAGAGATTGGAGTTTCTTCAGTAATTTTACTCTTGGAAGCTCGAGACATGTACCAATAGTTCCAGAATGAAATGATTCACCCTCGACAGCCCCGATTTCTAATATTTCTCTTTCATCTTCTTTTAACCGTCCAATCCTACGCATTACGATATCGTGGATAGATTTTGGTATTGCTAATAAATCATAATTTTCTTTTAATTGGAAGGTGTTACCTTTTTTCTCAATTATATTTTCAGTTTTCAAGAGCTTGAGGGTCTCAACGATAAACAATGGATTTCCCTCTGTTTCATTATAAAGCAATTCATAAAATGATGTACCGAAATCTGATTCCGGAAAAATTGAATTTACCATTTCTTTTATAGAAGATGTTTGTAGCCGCTCAAGCTTTATCGAAGTAAAGTGATACTCGGAACTAATTCCTCGTTCAAGTTCAACCATTGGATGAGTTGTCCCACTTTCCGATTTACGAATTTCTTCAGACCTATATGTACAGATAATCATTACATGTGAATGAACAGTATTGCGGGCAATATATGAAAGCAGACTAAGGGTTTCCTCGTCAGACCAATGTAAATCGTCAATAAAAAGAATAAGTGGTCGGTCTTGTGATATTTTAATAATTAAGGTGCAAATAGTATCCCAAAGTTGTTCCTTACTTCCCAACTCATTTTCTTTTTCACTTACTATATTTAGAAATAGTCGAATCACTGGGAAACGATGAATTAATTCGGGAGCAAATTCAGTTATAAATAATTTTAATGTGTCAACATTTATAACTCCTTTATTGTCTAAATATTTTCTTATGATTTCTATAAAAGGTAAATAAGGGTAATATTTTTGGCCGAAAGTACATTGAGCCCTAAGTGTTTTGGCTCGAAGAGTTCTTCCATATGCTTCAAGTTCATCTACCAAACGTGTTTTACCAATTCCAGCTTCACCGCCGATGAAAACGATTTGGCTATTTCCCTCGATAACTTTACAAAATAATGTTCTTAGTAATTCAAATTCATATTTGCGACCGACTAATGTTGACTGAAATACATCTCTCGCTGCATATTTTATTTGGGAATCCTTCACATCATCCGGTACAATATCACTGCCAACCGTAAGTTCGAATATTGAAGGAAGTATTTCTCGTTCACCATTATAGAATGCCTTAACTCGAGTTAAATCATTTGCTAGATCTTCCATAGTTTGGTATCTTTTTTGGCGATCCTTTTGCAAAGCTTTAAATACAATTTTGTCAAGCACTTCAGGAATTTCTTTGTTTATTTCTCGAATACTTATCGGATCGATATTGAGGATTGAATAAACAATAGCGGTTTCATATTCGGCTCTGAATGGAAGTTTACCAGCAAGGAGTTCATAAAGTACAATACCTAGTGAGAATATATCAGTTCTGTGATCGACAGTTTCTCCTATTGCTTGCTCCGGAGACATATACGCAACAGTTCCTAAAACATCTCCATCTTTAGTTAACATGCTGGCGTTTTGAATTTTTGCTAAACCAAAATCCATAACTTTGATTGTTCCTGCAGTGGTTATCATGATATTTTCAGCTTTTATGTCGCGATGGATAATGTTCTGATTATGGGCATACCCAAGTGCTTTACACACAACTAATCCAATGTCAACAACTTTTTCGAGTGAAAGAGTTTCTCCTGTCAATATTTCCCTCAAATTTTTCCCATCGATAAACTCCAAGCTAATAAATGTATGGTTTTCGTATTCACCAGTTTCGTACATTTGAACAATGTTGGGATGGATTAAACTTGCACCTACTCCAGCTTCTCTAAGAAAACGCCGCTGAAAGTCAGCATCCAAAGCGGATTCTCGATTTAAAACTTTTAGTGCTACTATCCGATTATTTTTATTATCGTTTGCTTTATAAACAACACCCATTCCTCCCTCACCTAACTTGTGTAGTATTTCAAAATGTGAAATGCGGATATTCATTATAAAATCAGAATTTTAAGTATTGTTCAATAAAACAAAGATGTTTTAATAAAAATTTTAAGCTAAACTGCAAGTTTAGTTTTATTAATTCATTGAAAATAGTAACAATATTTTTTTTGATTTCCAATTCTAATGTTGTGGAAATATTGTAAATCTTTAAAATGAGATATTATAATGTAAACGAATCTTCAAATATTTGAAGTCGTATCATCCTTTGGATAAAAAATTAGATTAAAGTATATTTTATATGATAGTATGAATTGGATAAGAAATAAAACTCGAAATGAAATAATTGCCAATATCTTATTATTATGCGGGCTGCTCCTAATCATCATTGGTTTTATCCAATTATTTTCGACACTAACCATTAGTCGCTGGCTATCGGGAGAAATTACAGAAGAATCGGTTGTTAAGTTTTCTAAAATATTTATACTTAACCAAATTATCATTGGCTTTTTAATGATTCCCTTTGGTGTTAGCACACTCTTTATAGCTGCTGGAGTCCGCGCTGGAAGTATTTGGGCACGCAACATTGCGATCGCTAATTCAATTGCTGTTGTTCTTGCTCCACTAATCATAACCATTCTCTCGGGACCTAAATACCATAGTGAGCTGTTCCATATAATAATGGGTATTGTTGTAGTTGTAATAGGTTTGATTATGTTTATTTCCCTTATCTGGTTATGGAGTGACTCCTCTGCAACGAAACAGAGTAGGTGAAATATTTTCAATATTAAGAACTGCATAGTAATAATATTTTCATTATTGAGATAAAAATGTGTGTTCTTGTTAATTATAAAAGAATTTTATCCGTTTTGATTTTTGGCGTAAAATATGATTATCATATATAGTTCTATAACTTTAATATAAATATATAATCTTTGAAGGCAATAAATGGCAGAAGCACAACAGAAGAAAAAAGTTGGTGGTTCAGTAGTTATAACAGCCGAGCGATGTAAGGGGTGTAGTTTTTGTGTAGAATTTTGCCCCACTGATGCGTTAAAACTTTCCGACCAATATAATGCAAAAGGATACCATCCACCGGTTTTAGTGTCACAGGACCTTTGTAATGGCTGTAATATATGTGGATTGATGTGTCCTGATTTTGCTGTATATGGTTTTATGTTCAAAAAGAAAGAAAAATAGGAGTATAATGTGAAAGCAGACCCAAAAGGAATATTAACCGGTGCGCATTTTATAGATGGTGATCACGCTTGTGCCGAAGGAGCAATTGCAGCAGGATGCAGATTTGTTGCTGGATACCCCATAACTCCGTCAACCGAAGTAGTTGAACGCATAGCAGACCGCTTTCCTCTAATTGGTGGTATGTTCATTCAAATGGAGGATGAAATTGCATCATCTATTGCTATTCAAGGAGCAGTTTGGGCGGGAAAGATGGCGATGACTGTAACGTCGGGTCCAGGTTTTTCATTGATGATGGAACACATCGGTTTGGCAGCGATGACTGAAACACCGTGTGTGTTTGTAGATGTTCAACGTGCTGGTCCATCAACCGGACTACCAACACAACCGGCACAAGGCGATATGATGCAGGCACGATGGGGCTCGCATGGCGATTATGGTATCATTGCAGTTTGTCCGAATTCGCCGCAGGAGTGTTTTGATCTTACAATCAAAGCATTCAATTTGTCTGAGCAATATCGTGTTCCGGTATTAGTTATGATGGATGAGTGTGTGGGACATATGACCGAGCGTGTTGTCATTCCACATCCTGACGAGATTGAAGTTTATCCGAGAAGATATTATGAAGGATCGCAAGAAGATTTCCTTCTTTTTAAACCAGGTGGTGATCTGGTCCCACCGATGGTTAAAGCCGGAGATGGTTATAACATTCATGTAACAGGTTTAACACACGATGAGCGCGGCTATCCGGTAATGACAGCTGGTGCGCAGGAAAAATTGGTTCATCGGCTCGTTGATAAAATTCGCTTAAACTGTGATAAGATTGTTGAATACAAAGAGGATCAAGTTGATGGTGCTGATGTTGTTGTTGTTTCGTATGGAATAACTTCTCGTGTTGCGATTCCTGCTATCGAGCAAGCACGAAAGGAAGGTATGAAAATCGGACATTTTCGGCTCATCGTTGCATGGCCCTTCCCGGAGAAGCGTATAAAAGAGCTTGCTCCGAAGGTTAAAGGGTTTGTTGTTCCCGAAATTAACTATGGACAGATGGTTCGTGAAGTCGAGCGATCCGCTGCTGGTAAAGCCCGGGTTGAATTAGTTCCGCATGGAGGCGGCTCGGTGCATAATCCAAAAGATATTTACAATGTGATCAAAAATAGTGTTAAAGGATGATTTGAATGGAACATGAATTATTAGAAATAGACGAAAGTATGCCAACTAATACGGTGGAAGAATTTTTACGGATGGAACGCATGCCCCACATTTGGTGCCCGGGATGTGGTATCGGCACAACTGTGAATTGTTTCGTCCACGCGTTAGAACAAAGCGGATTAGACCTTCATAAAGTTGCAATTGTCTCTGGTATCGGATGTACGGGACGTGTTGCGGGATACTTGAAATTAGATTCCTTCCATACAACGCATGGACGACCAATTCCTTTTGCCACTGGTTTGAAGTTGGCAAATCCAGAATTGAAAGTTATCGTTTACAGCGGTGATGGAGATTTAACTGCAATTGGTGGAAATCACTTTATTCATGCAGCTCGCCGAAATGTAGATATGACAGTCGTTCTTATTAACAATTTTATTTATGGAATGACCGGCGGACAGGTTGCCCCTACAACTCCGATTGGTGCAACAGCATCAACGACACCACATGGAAATTTCGAAGAAGCATTCAATCTTCCGTACCTTGCCGAGTCGTGCGGTGCTGTATACGTTGCTCGTTGGACTGCTTACCACGTAAGACACTTGCAGAAAGCAATCAAGGAAGCTTTATTGAAAAAAGGGTTCTCGTTTGTCGAGATACTTGCACCTTGTCCAACATTGTACAGCCGACGTAATAAGTTAGGAGACGGTCTAGAGCAGATGATTTTTTATAAAGAGCATAGTGAAATTCGAAATGGAGCAGACACGAAAACGATTCCGCTCGATTTCCAGGGTAAGATCATCGTTGGCAAGTTCGTAGATAAAGAGAGGATGACGTACTTAGATGCAATGAACGAATTTTACTCAAAGAAATTTGGTGATAAGTACACACCATATAAAGGATAAAAAAATGAGCAGGACAGAAATTAAAATCGGTGGTTTTGGCGGACAGGGTGTTATCCTCAGCGGATACATCATCGGTAGAGCAGCATCCATTTACGATGATAAACATGCTACAATGATTCAGGCATTTGGACCCGAAGCCAGAGGAAGCGCTTGCAGTGCGCAAGTAATCGTAGCACCGGAAGAAATCGCATACCCATACATCACATCGCCACAGATCATGATTGTTATGTCGCAAGAAGCGTATACAAAATTTTCTCCAGAACTTGCGTCAAACGGTACTCTTATTACAGAAGAAGAACTTGTTGCACCTCATAACCTCAGGAAGGATGTGAAACACTTTTCTATTCCTGCGACCCGTATTGCAGAAGAACTTGGGAAACGTATGGTAATTAACATCGTTATGATAGGATTCATGGTAGCAGTAACAGGTATTATTAATCCCGATGCGATGCGGAAAGCGGTAACGGCTTCGGTGCCTAAGGGGACTGAAGACCTGAATATTAACGCTTTCAATCGTGGTTATGAGTATGGATCGAAAGCAAAAGCTAGTTTAAATTAAATACATATTATGAGGTAGTTATATGAAAACAAAATATTCCTTTTCTTTTATTCTTTTAATATTACTAACCATCCCGTCCACGATGCTTGCTAGTGGAAAGGATTGGAAATTGTATGGTGAAGAGATAAAACTAAAAAAAGTAACACCGATTAAGGATGCATATAAGAAGCCAAATAAATATTGGAAAAATGAAATCCTAATCGAGGGAGTTGTTGGTGCGGTTTGTCAGAATAAGGGCTGCTGGATGGAGGTAGGTGTTGGAAAGAACGTAATGCGTGTTAAATTTGAAGGATACAGTTTTTTCGTCCCTCATGATTCGAAAGGAAAAAAAGTTAAGATGCAGGGGAGAGTAAAATACGAGACTGTAGATGAGGAAACCTTAAAGCATTGGGCTGAGGAAGCTGGTAAATCTAAAAAAGAAATTGAAAAAATTAAAGGTAAACAAAAAGTTGTGATGTTTATTGCAACGGGTGTGTTAATGCAAGGCGGCGGCGAGATAAGTCAGGAACAAAAAGATATTATTGAAGGTAAAGTGAAAAAAGATGAGCACGAGGGACATGGGCATCATTAAGAATATTATTACACTTTA
>CAYYIJ010000078.1:0-10062 GCA_964471945.1 uncultured Chlorobiaceae bacterium | reverse complement strand
GACGGGTCAAAATTGGTGGGAAATATGGGTCAAATTTGAATGGGAATTTACAGGTGGTTGTTTTCCCGATAATATAAGCTCTCGAAGAAAATTACCCATGCGGTCGAACATCACAACCGTTACATAAACTTCACCGAGGCATATATTTACATAGATGTTTCCAACCCCGTCAATGCCTATCCGAAATCTTCTGGCATTTACGTGGCCATAGGAGTATTTCTGTGCTACATTTTCTGGGATTGTTAAGATACTGCTCACATCTCCATCAAGACTTAGCTTTTTAATTGCATTTTCTCTTGGTTCAGCAATATAGATTATATCTTCATTGAATAAAATACTTTCATGCGGGAATGAATCAGTTTTTTGGTGTTCAAATATTTTCTTGAACGAAATCTTATTTTGACTAAACAGCTTTGCACCAGAAAGAATGAAAATTAATATGATGATTAATAAAAAGTGCAATGAAAAGAACTTTTTTATAAGTTGATTCTGTTTATTTACCATGACGGCCTCACAATTTTGATATTATATGGTTGCCATTGAGGATCCCAAACAATGAAATCTCCACCCACAGCAGAGGTTCCAAAAACTTTAAGTCGTTTTTCCTTTGCGCCATCTTGAAAATGTTCATAAACGCCGATACTACTTACCGCTAACCAGTTCTCAAAGAAATATTTCGCATCACGATCAAAATTATTATTCATTAAGTTATTGTTGGTAAACAACTTGGTGTTACTATACCTTTTCTAATGCAATGCAATTAGAAAATCACTACTTAATTTGTCATAAGACAATAGGTTACAGTGATTGAGTGTTTTACTAAGTGATCAATTGCAATTTTTGGGATTATGCGTACTTTGTTATTTGCCATAAGTCAAGTTTCTTTTTGAAACTTAAAACAGCTAAAGGTTTCGTATGATTTCTTGGAACTCTTCAATAGACATTCCGAGAGTCCAAAGGTTTGTTCGGATGTGGGTCGGTGGGACTTCTTTCTTCGATCCCCTGAATGTTATTGGTCTTGAAAGGGAACCATCTTTTTTATTCCACAACTCATGGCTGCCTCGTGTTCTAACGTAAACGCAACCGATATGCTTCAGGAATTTTTTAAAAATGTGTGTTGGTACAGGATTCAGCCCCATATGAAATTAATATGGAATAGCGATCTGTTCCGTAACTACATTTTGTGCTTTTGTCTTCATCCAGTTGAAGAGATCTTCTTCCGAGATGCGAGGGGGTCGGTAATTAACTTGAGGAACTTGTTGCAATGTCCATCCAAGTTTCAGGAGTACTTTTTCGAGGGTGCCTTTATTTACGGTTTCTTCGATGAATATTTCCAAAACTTCTTCAAATGATGATCTTGCTTCATCTTCTGTATCACCGTATGAGGAAAGCTCTAACGCTGGGCAATATGCAATAACTGAATCACCTTCTTTACTAATAAAAACAGCGACTTCAACCTTAAATAAACTTTTATTTTTGGTTATTGCTTGCTTTCTGGAGTTCATACAGAGCAATATAATAACTATTTTGACAAATGTCAAAAAATTGATTTTATATCAAGTCCCCTACCTTTTTATCAATACTGTAACTGCTGGGCTGTGTATTTACTATGCTAAATTTCCGCTATATTTACAATTTTGTATTAACTCAATATAATTTGGTGTTGTAAAATGCAAGAGTAATTCGATCGTTAACGAGCGGGAAGGCAGCATCGAGCTAATGCAGACGCAGTCGTTGAATGACATAAATATGATAGGTAATGTTGTTATGGTAACAAACCTATGTTATGAGGTGCCTCGGTTGGAATTAAGCAGTATCATGGGGACGGTGTACTTTTAACGGATGCGATTCTTCTCACCATCCCCACAATACAAAATTAATTATCGAATGACATCAGCAGAAATCATTTTTACAAACTGAATAAGCCCTCGTTTATCGAGCGATACCTCGATAGAATCACCCTCAGCAATAGAACCATTTAGAATATCTTCTGACATTTTATTAACAATATGCTTTTGTATCACTCGCTTCAGTGGGCGTGCTCCTAATGTAGGATCATAACCGAGCTTAATGAGCCATTCTTTTGATTCATCTGTAAATTTAATTGTAATATCCTTTGGGCTTAGCAAATTTTGAACTCGTTTTAACTGAATATCAACTATCTTCGTTAAATCATCCTTACTAAGGAGCTTGAAAAGAATTATTTCATCAATACGATTGAGAAATTCAGGTCTAATAGTTTGCCTCAGCATTTCGAAAAGAACAATTCGAATGTCACCATAAATTTTTTCAAGCTCGTTGTTAGATATATATTCTCCGCCCAATCTTTCTTGAATAAGCTGAGTACCAAGATTCGACGTCATTATAATGATCGTATTCTTAAAATTAACTGTCCGGGCTTTGCTGTCGGTCAAACGACCTTCATCAAGTACCTGCAACAATAGGTTGAACACTTCGGGGTGAGCTTTTTCAATTTCATCTAACAGCACGACAGAATACGGTTTGCGGCGAACGGCTTCGGTAAGCTGACCACCCTCTTCATATCCCACATATCCCGGCGGTGCGCCGATAAGACGTGAGACTGAAAATTTCTCTATGTATTCACTCATATCGATACGAATGAGAGCAGACTCATCGTTAAATAAAAATTCAGCAAGTGCACGAGCGAGTTCTGTTTTACCAACACCGGTTGATCCTAAAAAAATAAATGAGCCAATGGGTTTTTTCTCGTCCTGCAAGCCAGCACGGCTTCTGCGAATTGCATCAGCAACAGCATGAACGGCTTCTTCTTGATCCACAAGTCGTTCGTGGAGACGTTCTTCAAGATGTAAAAGTTTTGTACGCTCGCTTTCGAGCATGCGATTTACCGGAATACCAGTCCAGCGAGAGACTATTTCAGCAATATCTTCGGCGTCTACTTCTTCCTTTAGCATTTTCTTATTACTCTGAACGACCGTAAGATTTTTACTTGCTTCTTTAAGCTCTTTATGGAATGATGCAATAATACCGTACCTTAACTCAGCAACTCGCGCAAGGTTTCCTTGTCGCTCATTTTGGTCTGCTTCGATCTTTGCCTTTTCGATGTTTTCCTTCAACTTCTGGATCGATTGGATTAAATTTTTCTCGTTTTGCCAATGTGCTCTGAGTTCTGAGCGTTTCTGATTTAAATCTGCAAGTTCTTTTCTAATTGCCTCAAGATGTGCCTGAGTTGCTTCGTCAGTCTCACGCTTCACCGCTTCACGTTCGATTTCAAGTTGTTTGATCCGACGCTCAATTTCATCCAACTCTTCGGGCATAGAATCAATCTCTATGCGAAGTTTTGAGGCCGCTTCGTCAACAAGATCGATGGCTTTATCTGGTAGGAACCGATCGCTAATATATCTTTGACTTAGCTGAGCGGCTGCAACAATCGCGCTATCTGTGATACGAACACCGTGATGGACTTCGTATCGTTCCTTGAGGCCCCGAAGTATGGAAATGGTATCTTCTATAGTCGGCTCGTCGATCAGGACAGGTTGAAAGCGTCGCTCGAGAGCCGGATCTTTTTCAATATGTTTGCGATATTCATCGATCGTAGTTGCGCCGATTGCTCGAAGCTCACCTTTTGAAAGAGCTGGTTTCAGCATATTTGCTGCATCAACCGCACCCTGAGCCGCTCCGGCACCAACGAGTGTATGCAATTCATCTATAAAAAGAATAATTTCTCCTTCAGATTCAATAACTTCTTTGAGAATTGCTTTTAATCTTTCCTCGAACTGCCCACGGAAACTTGTGCCAGCAACAAGCGAGCCCATATCGAGTGCTACGATACGTTTTGTTTTTAAATTTTCTGGAACATCATCTTGTACAATACGATGAGCGATTCCTTCTGCTATTGCAGTTTTCCCCACTCCCGGCTCACCAATGAGAACGGGATTATTTTTTGTGCGGCGTGATAAAACTTGAAGTACTCTGCGGATTTCCTCATCTCTGCCAATAACTGGATCAAGCTTACCTTTAAGTGCGAGTTCATTTAGATCGCGTCCAAAGCGCTGAAGCGATTGATATTTTTCCTCAGGGGTTTGATCTATTACACGCTGAGTGCCGCGGATATCTTTGAGAGCTTTGTAGATTTGATCTTTTGTAACTCCTTGTCCACTGAGCAACTGACTAATTGATGATTTACTGGAAACAAGTGCTAACAATAAATGTTCGGTACTCACATAATCATCTTTTAGTAATCGAGATTCTTCAAGAGCAATATCGAAAACGCTAGAGAGATTCTGCCCAATAAACTGATTTCCAACTCCCGCACCAGATACTTTGGGAAGTTTTTCTATTACTTCACTAATTTTAATTTTGAGGTAATTAACATTAGCTCCGATCTTTTGAAAAATTGGTACTATTATCCCTTCAGCATCTTGAATAAGAGATGCAAACAAGTGTTCAGGTTCGATAGATTGATTACTATAACTTGCAGCAATCTCCTGTGCATTCTGAACTGCTTCTTGTGATTTTATTGTGAATTTTTGAAAGTTCATAATATCTTTGCACAAACCTTATGCTTGATTTTTGTTTTGTCCTTTTTCCTGCTCTTCCATTTCTACCCGGCTTATCATCCAAACTCACATTTATATTTTTACACTTTTTTGAAATCTCTCCGAAATGTTACAAAGGACTCCTTCGGTTAGTCTTTCGTACAAATCCAAAATCTGACTTGCACCAAAGCCGCCACTCATTATTGTCATTACTCTAATCGTAAAATTTACTCCAGCGGGGCAACTCTTCCGAGGGGTTCTTTCTTCATGGCTCGTTCCCACACCTCTACAAGCTCCTGCTGATGCAGTGAAGCCCACTCCATCACAAGACCTAATGCTTTGGGAGGGAACCTTCCTTCGATCATTGACAATGTTGTGATACTGATCATGATATAGTTCTCGCCATATTCAGCATGAAAATGAGGAGGAAGGTGATCATCATAAAACATCTTGATAACGATGCCAAAGAACCTGCTGATCTCAGGCATGGATTGTCTCTTGTTTAAGAGCAGGAAATATATCTTCAGGTTTCTTTCCGGTAATCCTCAAATACATTGCGTCCGCACAGATATCAAGCTGGTCGCTCCAAGAAATCTCACCGCCACTTCCAATTCTGGCATTTTCAAAGTTCTTCGGGTCGTTCCAATACGCAAAAACTCCTTTCCCGACATCGTTTGATAAATCTACCTCCCCTTCAACACCATCTTCATATCGAAGCCACAAACGGTAGTTTGGTTTCGCTTTCACTTCAATAAGTTTTATCATTACATATTCCTTAATCGTGTCTTCATTGTAGCAAATTTGTTTTTGACTTCCAACAAACTCATTTATCCTTATCATCTACAACTTCAAACGAGGCATCTTCAACAGCTTTATCATCTTTCTTCTTTCCGCCGCTGTCTGTTGGACCTTCTTGTCCACCCGAAGGCGGGGGCTGTGGTCCTCCTTGCTGAGCGCCGGGTTGACTGGCAGTTGCTGATTTATACATTTCTTGTGAAGCTTCGTTCCAAGTGTTGTTAAGTACTTCTATTTTCGATTTGATATCTGCCATGATTCCACTTTTAATTGCTGAATCAAGAGCGTCAGCTGCCGATTCAACTTTTGATTTTAGATTAGCAGGAATTTTATCACCATACTCTTGTAGCTGCTTCCGAGTTTGGAATACAAGATTGTCCGCCTGGTTCTTCGTATCAACTTCTTCTCTTTTCTTCTTATCTTCCGCGGAATGTGCCTGAGCATCGCTCTTCATCTTTTCGACCTCTTCTTTACTTAATCCGCTCGATGATGTAATCCGAATACTTTGTTCTTTGTTTGTAGCCTTATCTTTTGCAGTAACATGAAGCATACCGTTTGCATCGATGTCGAATGTAACTTCAATTTGAGGAACACCTCGCGGCGCGGGTGGAATTCCGTCTAAATGAAATCTACCAAGCGTACGGTTATCAACAGCCATTTGCCGTTCACCCTGCAAAATGTGAATCTCTACAGAGGGTTGGTTGTCAGAAGCTGTAGAAAATATTTCACTCTTTTTTGTCGGAATGGTTGTATTTGCCTGAATCATCTGTGTCATTACGCTGCCAAGTGTTTCAATGCCAAGTGTCAGAGGTGTAACATCTAGGAGCAAGACATCAGTAACATCACCCGACAAAACACCGCCTTGGATTGCAGCACCTATCGCAACAACCTCATCGGGATTAACCCCTTTGTGCCCTTCTTTACCAAAAATATCTTTAACGAGCTGTTGCACTCGCGGAACTCTCGTCATCCCTCCAACAAGAATAACTTCATCAATTTGGTTTGGGTTGAGGTTCGCATCCCGAAGGGCTTTCTCCACTGGTTGAACACAGCGTTGAATTAGATCTTCTACTAATTGCTCGAACTTAGCACGAGTTATAGTCATGTTTAAATGTTTTGGACCATCAGCCGTTGCAGTTATGAAGGGCAGGTTTACTTCTGTTTGAAGTAATTGTGATAGTTCCATTTTCGCTTTTTCTGAAGCTTCACGCAATCGCTGGAGCGCCATCGGGTCTTTTCGCAAATCAATGCCCTCTTGCTTTTTAAATTCATCTGCGATATAATCGACTAACCTGTGGTCAAAATTATCACCTCCTAAGTGTGTATCGCCGTTGGTTGATTTTACTTCGAATACACCTTCCCCAAGTTCAAGTATCGAGATATCGAATGTTCCACCACCTAAATCAAATACTGCGACTTTACTGTCCTTATGTTTCTTATCTAATCCATAAGCAAGTGCTGCAGCAGTGGGTTCATTTATTATGCGGCGGACATTGAATCCCGCAATTTCGCCCGCTTCCTTTGTCGCCTGCCGCTGAGCATCGTTGAAGTATGCTGGGACTGTAATTACTGCATCATTTATTTTTGTGCCGAGATAATCTTCCGCAGTTTGTTTCATCTTCTGAAGTACCATTGCACTGATTTCAGGCGGTGAGTATATACGCTCGCTAATCTGAATTCGCGCAGTATTATTTTCGCCTTGAATAACTTTGTAAGGAACGAGCTTCATCTCCTCATTCACTTCATTATGGAAACGCCCCATAAAACGTTTAATTGAAAATACTGTGTTTTGTGAATTCGTTACAGCTTGGCGCTTCGCTGCTTGCCCGACAAGCCGCTCACCACTTTTTGTAAAACCAACAACCGATGGTGTAGTGCGCGCACCTTCTGCATTTGCAATGACAACAGGATCTTTTCCCTCCATCACTGCTACAACTGAGTTTGTTGTGCCTAAATCAATTCCTATTATTTTACCTGACATTATAAAATTCCTTCCGTTAAAAGAGTAATTTTCCCTTGCGGGTTTTTTTTTATTTATATTTTCATTATTTATTGTACAATTAGCACAAGAGATATGCCAGAAAGTGCGTAATAAAAACTGCCTTAAATTTATTGTTTTCAACAGTATTATAATGAACTTCTCAAACATGGATAGAATGTCATGCCATCATGTCAGAATTATGCCAACTGCCACCTGCAGTTAGTTAATTTGTCAGAATTTAGTTCTTGACTTTTGTCAATGTTTTTGTTATATCTGAACGGAGAGAATAACCAAAATATTAAGGTGGGAAAAATTTTTTTACAGGAGATGTTTTGTTATGTTACTAACTATAGATGCAGGGAATACACATATTGTGTTCGGATTTTTTCTTAAAGGAAAATTATTATTTGATCGACGAATGACGAGTTTGCCTTCTCGCACAGAGGACGAATTCTGGCTTCACATTCGGAATTTTTGCAATGAAATGAAGATCACCCCAGAAGGGATTCAAAGTGTTGTGATTGCATCGGTGGTTCCTGACCTCAGTGAAGTTTTTACTAAAATGACAAAGCGATATTTAAAATTCCAACCAACGATTGTGTCCGGATCACTCGACATTGGAATCACAATATCATACGATGATCCCAAAAAACTTGGAGCTGACCGTATATGTAATATTATCGCTGCTTTTAAAAAATTTGGCGGACCTGTAATCATTATCGACTTTGGAACTGCAACTACATTTGACGCTGTTTCTGGTAAAGGAGAGTACTTAGGAGGGGTGATTGCTCCAGGCATTGAAACTGCAGCCCATGAATTGTTCAAACGTACTGCTAAGCTGCCTAAAACAGAATTGCAATTTCCTGATTCTATACTCGGGAAAAATACTGCCTCTGCAATACAATCGGGTGTGATGTATGGAGCCGTAGATGCTGCCGAAGGAATGATTCGGCGGCTTCGTAAACTTATTGGAAAATATGCAACAGTGGTAGCTACTGGTGGTTATGCGGCGACAATTGCTGACATGAGCAATGAGATTAAGTATATTGAGCCGAATTTGGTCCTTGAAGGTGCACGATTAATTTACGAACGTGTAAGTAGGAAGGGAAAGAAATAAACTTTATCTAACTAATAACATTTTTTTCACATTGCTGTATTTTCCAGCCATTAGTTTGTAGAAGTAAATTCCACTTGGTAAATTGGATGCATCCAAATCTACCGACTTATATCCTGCATCCTGAAACTCATCAATCACAGTTGCAACCAATTGCCCAAGCACGTTATATATCTTCAACGTTACATGAGCATCTTCTGGCAATGCGTAATCGAAACGAGTTGTGGGATTAAAGGGGTTTGGGTAGTTCTGTCCAAGGTCAAATTGAATTGGGATTTCGGATTTTTGATTTTTGACTTCATAATCAGGTGGTAGAGGTGGAATTTCACCATCACCTTTAATCTTGATAAAGTTCGATCCTGCAAAGGCGAGTTCCGAGGATAAAATCAGTTTCCCATCCTGATGAGCTTTCACCCAATAGCTTTTCCCTGGTAAAATTGAATCAGAAATCACGTATCTACCGTTATAACTAAAGAAATTACTTGTCATAATGCCTTCCGGTATAGACGTAATAGTTTCAACATTAACTGGTTCACTGAGAGACCCGATCATATTCCAACCTTCAACAACATCAATTGAATCTTGGAGGAGAATGAAACCTGAATGCGTAATTAATTCGTCTGATGTAAATTTAATCCAATATCCAATTCCTTTGTGCAATGTATTCTGCTGAATATATGAACTATTTAAATACATATATGCTACAGAGCTTGCACTAGGGAATAAAATTGTTTTTAATGAATCTAAAGTAACAAGTGGTAATGAAACCATATTCCAACCTCGTGTAACAGAAAATGATTTCGTCGGAAAAACAGTATCTTTATCGAAGTAAACAGATGAGAGGATGGTGTCATTGATTCCTAAATTGAGTGAACGTTGAAGATTTTCATAACCAATTTCGGGTCTTGGTGTTTTCCAATATTTGTAGGTAACTATTTGATCAGAAGGTATTGCAAGGGTCGTAGTATAAATATTATCATGCTCGGGATCGATCAATGTATCAGGATTTCCCGGTGATTCACCCCAGTTGTTGAAACTACCTCTAACTGTGACTACATCTCCATCTTTCGGTCTGAAAGACCTTTTTGCTACCTGCACTTGCATATTAACCTGGAATGTTACATTCACAGGCGGTCCCTCGCCTCCAGTTGTTGTATGAAGAATGATTCCGTTATCACCAACGATTGTGCCGTTGTATGGACTGCTGAAGAACACAGCATGAAGATCGTTTGTTGTTCTGCTTTTCTGCGGAAGCCATGTAGTTCCGCTGTTTGTTGTTCGTAAGATAGTCCCACCTGCTCCTACTATATATCCAGTATCTTCATTCACGAAGAAGACATTAAAAAGGTTCTTCGTTGTTCCACTGATTTGCGGAATCCAGTTGATACCGCCATCACTTGTGTAAATAATTGTACCGCTATCTCCCACAACAGTTCCATGTTGAGTATCTGTGAATTGCACACTGTGTAGCATTTGTGTTGTTCCGCTTGATTGACTTATCCAGTTCTGACCACCGTCGGTTGTTCGTAGGATACCTCCATTTGTTCCAACCACAATACCAGTGATCTCGGTTGGAAAAGATACATCTGCGAGCATAGTCCCGCATAAGGGTGGAGATCGAGGATCCCAAGTAACACCGCCATCGGTAGTGCGAT
>CAYYIJ010000077.1:0-10398 GCA_964471945.1 uncultured Chlorobiaceae bacterium | reverse complement strand
GGATTCGTATCATAGAGTTTATATTTCCTATCACTAAAATGGGACACAGAGTCTATAATATCACCTAAAGTGCCACTCCCCGCAAACGGATCAACAATATATTCTTCAGGTTTCGTGTAATAGTATAATGCATTTGCGACAATTTGTCCTGGTAATCTACCTTTAAAATTTGTTTTTCCGAATCGAGGATCAGGTGTATCAAATGTCCAAACATTTCGCTCCCTCAGGTCAAATCCATATTTTGTTCGTTCATCGAGCCGACGAGCTAATTCATCATCATGGATTTTTTTTCGAAGGTCCGAAATTGTCCATTTGTAATCGATTGCCATTTTTTCGTATTGATCACGACGCCGTGATTCATCAACCTTTGTAGCTAAATCGAAATAAAATACTTCGGGTAACGATCTTTTTTTAACATCAGGATAATAAGTATAATATTGCTGACATTGTTTTAAAACAGAAAACGGAAATTTAATGCCCGGCTGCGAAGAAATCATCTTCAACACTTGATCTTCGAATAATCCTTGTTTTCTTGTAACAGGCATTACTTTATCTACAAGAAACTTTCCTAAATCCCAATAATTGTCGACGTTAAATGAATTCAGTTCGCGAGCCAATTCCGCAATTGAAAATTCTTTTGGCTCTGGCTTTGGTATCGATCTTTTTGCAGTCGATTTCTTTTTAGATTTTTGTACCATAGTAATTCCTCGCTGGAAGTTTATTAAAATTTATTATATCCTGCGTTGACTGGAGATTGTGTGTGGAAATAAAATATTGTATAGAATATACAAAAGTTACTCTAAAAAAACAAAATATTGTTAAAAATTACCGTTTCGTTTTAAAATTTCTCTCGCCATGATTAGGCGCTGAATTTCGCTTGTTCCTTCGAATATTCTATTTATCCGTGAGTCACGATAATAACGTTCTATAGGTAATTCTTTTGAATATCCCATGCCTCCATGTATTTGAACCGCCATATCAACAATTTTATCAAACGATTCAGAACAGAAAAGTTTTACTGCTGCTGAATAGCGAGAAATTGGCTCCCCTCTATCGTATGCTGCGGCTGTGCGATAAACCATAGATTCCATCGCATAAATCATCGTCGCCATCTCAGCAAGCATGAATTGAATTGCCTGAAATTGTGAGATTGGAACATCAAATTGCTTGCGTTCTTTTGCAAATTTTGTAGAATGTACTAACATCTCTTTAGAGCCTCCGAGACAACATGCACCTAAACCAAGTCTGCCGGCATCTAATGTTTTCATAGCGATTAAAAATCCCCGACCATCATCTCCGATCATATTCTCTTTTGGAACACGAACGTTGTCAAAAGTCAACGTTGAAGTAACACTTCCTCGAATTCCCATTTTCTTTTCATGGGTACCGGCTTTGAATCCTGGGGAATTACTTTCAACAACAAATCCTGTTATACCTTTCTCTGTTCTTGCAAAAACAGAAATGAGATCAGCAATTGGACCGTTGGTTATCCATATTTTTTCGCCATTAAGAATCCAATCATCTCCATCCTTTTGTGCTCGTGTTCGGAGATTGAATGAATCAGATCCTGCACCAGCTTCTGTTAATGCAAAAGCAGCTACTTTTTTTCCTTCAGCCAAAGGGACGACATATTTTTTCTTCAAAGCTTCACTGCCACCAATAAAGATAGCGTTCGTTCCAATCGATTGGTGTGCTCCTATGAACGTGGCAGTCGATAAACAGCCTCGGGATATTTCTTCCTGAGCAATGCAATAACCAACTTCTCCAAAACCACCGCCCCCATATTCTGAAGGGAAAGCTGTGCCAAGCAAACCTGTATCTCTTAGCTTTTGAATCAATGTTTGCGGGATATTACCGTCTTCATCGATTTTGGCAGCAATCTGTTTAACCTCTGTATTCGTGAAATCACGAACCATTTCTTGAAGCATTTTTTGTTCTTCTGTGAAATCAAATGTTATCATAAAATTCTTTTTTTTTAAGTTAATTACTCTAAATGTGAATTACCTTTGAGACTAACATGTCCGACTTTGTCTTCCCCCCCATCAACTCCAATAATGTTTCCGGAAATGAAATAGGAATCATCTTGAGATAGAAGCGAGATTGCACGAGCAACATCTTCAGGTAATGTCAATCTTAGTTGAGGATTTTTTAGTTTTGCCGTGTGAAGCATCTGGGCGGCGCCTGGAATCTTTTTTAATGCGGGAGTATCTGTTACACCTGCTAAGATGGCATTGGCAGTAATGCCGAGTGGACCAAGTTCCATAGCCAATTGGCGTATATGCGACTCTAAAGCCGCCTTTGCAGCCGAAACAGCACCGTACATGGGTATAACATTGTGCGCACCGGAGCTTGTCATAGCAAATATCCGAGAACCTGAACGCATCAAATTTCGTGATAGTAATCCTTGAACCCAATACACTAAACTATGTGCCATTACATCAAGAGTCATTTCCATTTGGGCTTGGGTGATTTCATCAACAGATTTTTTTGCAATAAAGGGTTTTAGCGTCCCGAATGCGAGAGAGTGAACCACAACTTTTATAGTACTTCCCTGATCGGATAAAAATCGTTCTTGGATATCATCGAGTGTTTCATTCCGCTTGATGCTGTCAGCAGCATTGATGTTAAAAAAAACTGTTTTACTTCCAGCGTGTTTAATATCTCGGATAATCTGATTGACAATCGGCATCGTTGCCTGACGATCTAGATGAACCCCAAAAATATTCATTCCTCTTTTAGCAAGTTCAAACGCAGTAGCACCCCCAAAACCGCTTGATGCACCAAGTATAAGCGCCCAGTCTGATGATTTAAAACGATTATCGCGTGACATACTTTATCCCTTTTATGAACAAATTAAATGATGGGTAAAAAGATATGAAAATTTTATGCAAAAACAAAAATATTATTCAACTGTTACACTCTTTGCTAAATTTCTCGGTTGGTCAACATTACAATTTCTTCCAACTGCAATGTAGTATGCCAATAATTGTAAAGGAACAACATTCACAATAGGTCCGAAATAACTGTATGTTCGTGGAACCCGAATTACAAATTCTGCTAACTTATCAATTTCCTGATCATCTTCGTTTGCAACAGCGATTATCCTTCCCTTTCGTGCTCGGACTTCCTGCATGTTGCTAAGAATTTTTTCGTATATCGGATCTTTAGGTACTATGAATACTACAGGCATGTTCTTATCTATCAGAGCTATAGGTCCATGCTTCATCTCAGCTGCCGGGTATCCCTCGGCATGTATGTATGATATTTCCTTTAGCTTGAGCGCTCCCTCTAAAGCTGTTGGAAAATTACTTCCTCTTCCGAGATAAAGAAAATTGTGGGCGTCTTGAAATTCTGCAGCTATCTTTTTTATCTGTTCACTCTTATCTAATATTCTTCGAATCTTACCGGGGATACTAGCCAAATCGGCTGCGAGGAGTTTTTCTTGTTCATCAGGTAGACCTCTATATTGCCCAAGAAGCAATGAAATCAATGACAATACTGAAAGCTGGCAGGTGAATGCTTTTGTGGATGCAACTCCAATTTCAGGACCAGCATGAATAAAAACACCCCCATCCGTCTCTCGTGCAATCGAACTGCCGACACTATTAACAATCCCAAAAACTGTTGCACCTTTTGATTTTGCTTCACGTAGAGCGGCGAATGTATCAGCCGTTTCTCCACTCTGACTTATTACAAAGAGAACATCATCCGAATTAATAATCGGATTACGATAACGAAACTCAGAGGCATAATCAACTTCAACAGGAATTCGTCCTAACTGCTCGAACATGTATTTCCCGGCAAGAGCAGCATGCCAAGATGTTCCACAAGCTGTAATGAGAATACGACGAGCTTGTAGTAACTTATCTAATGAACACTCAAGCCCGCCTAATTTTACTCTCCCTTCATCAACTAATAACCTTCCTCTTAAAGAATTCCGGATCGCTTCTGGTTGCTCATGAATCTCTTTGAGCATAAAATGTTCAAATCCATTCTTTTCTATCTGCTCAAGATTAAATGTTATTTTTTCTACTTCTTTTATGACTGCTTGATCATGAATTGTTTTTGTGTAATATGAATTTGCAGAGACACATACAATTTCATCATCATTCAGATAGAAAACATCTCTGGTATGATCTATAAGTGCGGCGGCGTCAGAAGCGATAAAATTTTCACCCTTCCCGATGCCGATCATCAATGGGCTTCCCTTCCTTGCAGCAATTATTTTATCTGTTTCATTTTTCGATATTACAAGTAGTCCGTAACTACCTTCAACCTCGAGAAGCGCTAATCGGGTAGCTGTAAAAAGGTCATTTTTTATCTTATATTTTTCTTCAATAAGATGTGCAATTACCTCAGTATCTGTTTCGGTTCGCATCGCATGTCCATCCCTTTCGAGCTTACGACGAAGAGTTGCATAATTCTCAATAATGCCATTATGGATTACTGCAATTTCTTCATGGCAATCACCATGTGGATGTGCATTGATGTCATTCGGTTCACCGTGGGTTGCCCATCGTGTATGCCCAACTCCAACAGTTGCAAGGAAACCATTCCCAGTTGCAATTTTGTCAAGTTCGCTCACTTTCCCAGCTTGCTTATATACAACCAACTCTTTTTGATGTATGAGTGCAACACCCGCCGAATCATATCCACGATACTCTAATCGCTTTAATCCTTCGATGAGGATCGGCAATGAATTCTTTTCACCAATATATCCGATTATTCCGCACATCTTTTCATTTTACTTATCAATTGATACTTTACAAAATTTATGAAATATAATATCTAAAAACAATGTTTAGAATGAAAATTGTAAATAATTTTGAAACCTCTGAAATATTCATAATTAGTTGTCATGTTGAGCGGAGCGAAACATCTTAGCTTGCAAAAACGAGAAAGATTCTTCACTTCGTTCAGAATGACATAATGATAAAAAAAGATTTTCAGAGGTTTCATTTTCATTAATCTTAAAGTGATGTTTGGATATCAGATAATGGCAATCGAATAATTACCTTTGTTCCTTTGCCTACGGTACTTTCGATTGAGATTGTTCCGGAAATATCATCAATCGTTTTTTTTATAATGGATAACCCCAATCCCATCCCATCAGTTTTTGTAGAGAAATTAGGTTCAAAGATATGATCCTTAATTTCTTCAGGAATTCCATGACCGGTATCAGCGATAGTTATTTTTATAAACTTACCGTCAAGAATCGTGCTGATACCGATTGTGCCAGAACCATTCATAGCTTGAATAGCGTTCTTGATAATATTAATAAAAACACGTTGAAGTTCTTCTCTATCAGCGATGAGCATAGACGAAGCTGAATCGAATTTGGGTTCAAAAAATATATTTTTGTGTTGAGCAAAAAGTGATATTGTATCTTGAAGATTAGCATGAATATCAAGTATTTCTAATTTTCGATCAGGCATCCTAGCAAAATTAGAAAACTCAGATGCAATCCGGCTTAAAGTATCTATTTGTTCAAGCACGGTGGAGGATACTCTGTGCAACACTGTTTTAAAATCTTCTCTACCGTCTTCATATGCATGTCTGAGATGTTGAATAGAAAGTTTGATCGGTGTTAATGGATTTTTTATTTCGTGAGCAACTTGTTTTGCCATTTCTTTCCATGCTGCATCTCGTTGAGCCTTTATTATTTGGCTCTGTACGGTCTTTAATTCAGTTGTCATTTTAAAAAATGCTTTTTCAAGCTCACCTAACTCATCATATCTATCACTCTGATTTTTAATATCAAGTTTTCCTGCGGCAATTTGTTGTGTTGCTTTTTTTAAACGCTTAATCGGTGCAGAAATCTGATTCGCTAAGAGAATAGCGAGGATAAATGAAAATATTAGAACGGCAGAGTAAGCACCATATAAAAAAATATTTCTATTTGTAAGTTCTGTAAGTATTTCAGATTCCTGAAATAACGAAGGTACAGCTACTACACCAATTATGGAATTATTTTCAGCACGAATCGGACGATAACCAACTATATAAGAGAAATGTCCGATTGATTGTATTTCCGTATGAAATCTTTTCTGTTTTAAGATGATATTTAGAACTGCTTCGGCATCTAACCAGGGATTGATAAGTTCAGCAGTAAACATCTCAGGATTACTTGTTGCCTGAAGATACGAATCAGAATATATATTAAAATCCGTATTAAGGTCGCTCGCTATTTCTATACACTGCTCATCGTTCAAATTAGCGAGTACTACGGGTGTATTAACATTGAATCTATGCTGCAACTCTGCAAGGACTATGGATGTTTTATCGCTCAAAATATTTGTGATATTCTCGCGCATCCGAGCTTCTGCATATTGACGATTGTAATACTCAAGTAAAATAATTGGAATGATAGCTAATAATACAAAAACAAATAGCAATCTTGTTCTAAATCTGATATAGGTTGTTTTCCTTCGTATTGATTGGTATAATATCATCGATCCAAAGAGAATAAGAAAAAGGGATGTATATAACAAAATAAAACGTAAAGAATAAAAGAGCTGCCACTTAAGCCCAACACCCTCCAGACGTAATGCATAATAAATATTGGTATCATCGAATTTTGGATCCCGAAAATAATAAGTTAAATAATTTTTATTTTCGATGACTTCATCTATCCAATAACCTTTTTGTTTAGTTAAAGGTTTTAGGATATGATCGGGAATTGGAATATTCAGTGGAATTACTTCACTTGTTGTAGAAATCAACTTTCCTTGAACATACTCTGAATAAATAATCGTATTTATTTCGTCTAGAGATTCATCACCAGTATAGTTTCTTAGCAAAGTCGGTGTTTCAGCACGGAATATCGATTGCTTTCCACCCGTCAATTCGATATAAACCCCCCCAACTACATCTCCATATCTTGTTATTATCGGTGCATAACCTGTATACCATTTTACTGATATCGCGTTTTGAATTTTTTCATCTTTATTAATGAATCGTTCTAGGGAAACTTGATGTTCATCGTTATTAGCTATTCTCTTCTTCGATAAACCAATCCGAAAATCGCTCAGCACAGACCCACTCTTATCTATATATGTTATCGCACAGTTATTTCCTTCTCTACTTAAAACACTTTGCGCCCATTGTGTAAAAGCCAATGTTGAAAAATCTTTCTCTTCATTTGCTTGAAGTACTGACACAACTTCCTCGCCCGTTAATTCATCAAGCGATTTATTTAACAAAAAGGATAGCCAGCTATCCTCGGGACGGACAATCTCATCTGCCAGCAATTCGATATTTATTCTATTCTTTTCTTGAATACATAATTGTAATAACGGGACGACCAATATTATTGCAACAATGAAAATTGCAATGATACTTTTATGATTAATGATGGAAAGAGCTTTTTTATAAATATCTGCTATTATAAAGCTTACAATTAACAATATTAAAAGGTATATTTGGGTTATAAATATTATCCCACCAATAATTAATATTGCAGCACCCACCGACCAAGAAAGATATTTGTTAGAAACTAAGCCAAGATTATTTCGAATTAAATAATGGATAGCGAGTATAAAACCAATAATTGTCACAATTATTGCAACTGCAATCATGAAAAGACTAAGTAAAATTATTGAAACTTCAATAGAGGGAATGATAGAGATAGCTTCAGAGTAAATTAATGTGGAATCAAAAACTGCGCTTCGGATCGTTGCAGCTAAACCTCGAATCAACATAAAAATTAAAAATGCAAAAATCGCGATTAGAACTACAGATATATATTTGTTCTTTAGTGGCTTGTTATCGAATAGCTTGGGTAAAGTATTAATATTTTGATTAAGAAAATATGCGATTAAAACAATATTGGTTAATAAGAAGAGCGAAGATAGGAAAAGATCTCCAAGTGATTTAGCAATTCCGAGGCCAATTGGTGAGGCAAAATAATTCGGCTCGTAAATTTCAATTTGCGCGAATAAGGATGGAACATTTAACCAGATAAGAAGATATCGGAATAACCAGATAAGTATTGTCCAATTTAATATTTTCATATATGGAGACTTAAGAACTTTTATCAGAGCATTGACTTGCTGTACAAAAAATAAATATACAAGAAGTACAAGAATAACTTTAAATTTATTAATATTTTCGAGCAGGTCAGAGGTATAAGAAACTAACGTCAACTCTGGTATGTATCCCGTTCCAATTTCTTGATTATCAATACTTATTAGGGGAATCGCAAGCTCATTCATATCCAATCTCAGATTATCACTAACGAAAAATTTAAATAGGTGCAATCTATCAGAAGAGGCCTTGAATGTGGAAGCGAATGCATCATTATCTATAAAACGATTGCTTATGGGATAATTTACATCAAAGAGGCGTTTTCCCACAAGAAAACCGATTATTTTATGATTGTTAATAATTGGTATTGTAACTATCAGGTAAGAATAGATTTGTCCTTTAATGAGGAATGATGATTTCCAAGATTGGATATCAGATGTATCAATTATTTTACCTCGATTCCCCGCCCACCCTAAAAGGGATTTATTTGAGTCATATAATTCGAACGAGATGTCGTTGTGTTTTTGTTTTAATAAATATTCAAAGATATCAACGAATGAAGTGTCCGGATATTTGAGGAGAATTGATTTTAACTCGTGATATTCCGTTATTCGCTCGATCATCATAAGCGTTTCAGCTTGATAATCCTGGAATCGAGCTTGAATATCATGAATTCGAGAACGTTTTTCGTTTCTTGATAATTGCTCCCAATTACTTTCTATATAATTTGTGCCAACAATCTCGAATAAAAACGTTATACCAAGGAGAAAGAAAACTACAATAACTCCCCCTACGGAGTATCTCTTCAATAATAATTTGTCAAAGATAGGAAGGTTATCAGATGACATTCACAATCAATACACTTTAAATTGTGTAATGACATAATTCCCATCTTTTTTTGAGATGGTAAGATATAGATTTATTTTTTCCTGAACACCTCGATAAATTATCATTCCTTCGCCTATTGCATAAGATGTCGGTTCCGATATATTTGTCTTTGAAAATCCAAAACTAACAATACGCCGTGACGAAAAATAATTTCGAAGAATATAAAGAGTCTGATTACTGCTATAAACACTGCTTTCATTTCTGATTAATGAAACATATACTTGGTTTGCAAAATATTTTGAAAATGTTCGAATATCGTTTATGAGTAAGCTATTTGCGATATCATTAATCATGGCTGTCTTGTACTCGATAGCTTGCTCTGTTTCTGATTTCTCTTCCACTTGTGAGAATAGAATCGACCCCATACCACAGAATAATGACAATAATAGCAGTGTAAGCAATCTGATCATACGTTCCATATACAAAAATAATTGATAAAAAACAAAAAGTCAAACTTGTTAGTCATTACTCTCTCCCTGCAAAATTACGTGTTAAAGGTTTGCGTTCCTTGGATAAGTCAGATTTTAAGAATGGATTATGAGTTTGGAGCTGATATGCCCAATCGAACATTATTCTGGTAGATGTCAATGAAGTAATTCTCACTTTTGCATAATGATAATCCCAAGTTCGAATTACGTACGTGTGCCCTATGATTATTTGTACATCCTTAGTTGGTGACCACCCTGTTTTGGGAGATTCGAGAATATCATATAAAGAACGTGTGTACCCCATATCCTGAATTTCTGTATCATCCCATACATTTAAATAATACACACCATTGTAATTCTCAAAAAAGATATCAGTGTAATCGTCATTATATTTCCCGACAGAATATGTCGAGAAATCATAACCTGATGAACTTGGATATTGACGGAAATCTTTTAAAATAACATTTCTTCCTTCCGGGCGAGGTGTAGCAAAAACATATTCCCTACTCATCGGACTTTCATTATCATTGATATCGTAGGCGGTTACCGCATAGTAATATGTAACTCCATTTTCTATTCCACGGTCAATAAAGTGATTAGTATTTGTTGAGCCGATATATTGAAACCGTTTGCTGCTTGATGAATGTGCGTATACATAATATCCAGCGACATCCCTTTCTGAATTTTGTGTCCAGAAAAGCTCAACAATATTATCACCAGCTTCGGCATAGAGATTTCGGGGCGCTGCTGGTGGTGTTAGGTCCGGTTGGTATAATCTGTCGTGGCATCCGGTAATTACGAGCATAATCAATAGAGTTAATAACACTAACGTTTTCATAACATTTTCCTTTCATTGTTATACTCGAATAATAACTTTCAAAGATAATGCCAAAAGTGAATCTAAAAATAAATCATATTAAGAAGGATGAACTGGAATCCTCGGGAAATTTGTCTAATAATTCTCTAGAATAGTTCTATTTTTAGGACATCTGAAATATAAAAGATAAACCTGAAAAATTCAATAGAAAGAGTTAAATTGGAATAAGTGAAAGAAACG
>CAYYIJ010000076.1:0-10435 GCA_964471945.1 uncultured Chlorobiaceae bacterium | reverse complement strand
GCAGGAGTTATATGCCAAATGTTTATGCGGTGATAATGGCTGGAGGTGTCGGGACGAGATTTTGGCCCCGAAGTCGTGAGAAATCTCCTAAACAATTATTGGAGATTGTTGGAAAAAGTACGATGATTCAAAACACAGTTCAAAGAATTAGCGATCTTATTGAACCGAAAAACATCCTTATTGTAACAAACAAAATTCAGAAACCATCTATCGAAAAAAAGTTACAGAATATCCCTGATGAAAATATCATAGTTGAACCGATCGGTCGTAACACAGCGCCTTGCATCGGTTTGGCTGGATTGTTCGTCAGGCGGACCGACCCGGATGCCGTGATGGTTGTGCTGCCGGCTGATCATATCATGCATGACGAAGAGGAATTTCGTCGAGTTCTTCGTCTTGCCATCTGGGTAGCATATGAATCAGGGAAAATGATCACTGTCGGCGTTCAACCGACCCGTCCAGAAACAGGTTATGGGTATATCCAAGTAATCGATGAAGACGATGGTACGAATCAGTATTTTGAGCGTGGAGTCTACAAAGTGAAAACATTCGCCGAGAAACCAAATCTAACGATTGCACAACAATTTCTGGACAGCGGAGATTTCCTCTGGAATAGCGGTATGTTCGTATGGAGGGTCGATACGATCATGAGAGAAATAGAACAACATTTACCAGAAATGTATCATGAACTGCTCAAGATTGATGATGCTATGGGAAGTGATAAGTACGTCAATATCTTAGAAACTACTTACCGAATCATTCGGAGCATCTCGATTGACTATGGCGTTATGGAAAAATCAAAAGAAGTGTACGTTATTAAAGGAAATTTTGGATGGAGTGATGTTGGTTCATGGGATGAAGTTTATCGAATCTCAGGAAAAGATGATCATGGGAACTCGGTGACTGGTCAAGCGCACCTCCAAGATACTAAAAATACACTTGTTTTTGGAGGCGATAAATTCATCTCGACAATTGGTGTAGAAGATTTGATTATTATTGCAACAGACGATGCTGTTCTGGTCTGTAAACAGGGTCGATCACAGGATGTCAAAGAAGTTGTAGATTATCTTCGGCGTAAACAAAAGAGCGAATATCTCTGATGTGGAAAAATTTCACTTTCATTTATTTGTTCATAATCGTTATATTATTTGGTGGCTGTGTTGCTTCACCGCGATTTACATCGGAAAGATTTTCTCGCATAACAAACAAAACATATTTGATGATTGAAGAAGGTGTTGCATCATATTACGCAGATGAATTTCATGGCAAGCAGACATCGAACGGAGAAACTTATGATATGTATCAGATGACAGCGGCACATCAAACACTACCGTTCAATTCACGTGTTCGGGTAATAAACCTAAATAATGGTAAATCAGTGGAAGTGAGAATCAATGACCGAGGACCATTCAAAGATAATCGAGTTATCGATCTTTCTTTATCTGCCGCAAAATTATTAGAAATGATCGGTCCCGGTACCGCGCAAGTACGACTCGAAGTCATTGAAGTTGGTAGTAGTTCACCAAAATAATACAATTTAAATTAAATGCCTAAACAACTTATTACGGAACGAACTGTATTCGATGCAGCAAAACGCGGAGAGAAAATAATCTTAACAGATGACGATGTTATTGTTACGGCTGCAGCGTATGATCGTTCTAAACAAATAGGAATTAAGATCGAGAAGAAAAATGATACTATAGAACCGAAACCTTCGATTACAAAGTCATCATCGGAAAATGTTGTTGACTGTGCAATTGTCATCGGGAGCGATCATGGTGGGTTTCAATCGAAAGAGATATTGAAACCATTTCTTGCTGGTTTGGGGTATAAAGTTATCGATATCGGGATAACAACTGAAGAAAGCTGTGATTACCCCGAGTATGCTTACGCTGTTGCGAAGATGGTATCAACTGGTGAAGTATCGAAAGGAATCATGATCGATAGTGTTGGGATCGCATCCGCGATTGTAGCCAATAAAATTGTAGGTATTCGCGCTGCATGTTGCTATGATGAATATACTGCAAGAAGCAGCAGGGAACACAACGATGCAAATATCTTAACTTTAGGAGGTAAAGTACTTGGACCTGAATTAACCAAATCTATTACAAAGGTATGGTTAGAGACGCCTTTTGCTGGTGGTCGACATCAAAAGAGGTTAGATAAAATTCTAGAGATCGAATCAAAAAGTACTAACTCCTGATACCGGATAAAGCATGATTCTTGCTGTTTTCCACGCACTCAAATCAATTCCTACTTCAGATATTTCTTGAGGCATTATCCTGATTGGATTATATCCCAAACAACAGGAAAAGAATTAGTACTGTATAGAATCAAAGAACTGAAAACTGATTTTTGTCAACCTATTTCCGGACGAAACACAAGGCAGAAACATCCAACATCTATTACAAGCTCCACCAATACGCAATTTTAAACAAGAACACATCTTCATGATCAAGGGCGGTAACAAGATCGCTAAAGTCGCGACCCAGTTCGAAGTTGCCCGGATTCAACTCGTGAGTGCTGTTACGTGTCCATACAAAAAACGCTGTTGAGCCGGGGAGAAATTCCCATCGAAGTATTGCATTCAATCGAATTGATTTGTAATTGAAGTCGGGATTCAATATCTGAAAATTTCTCTCTCCTGTTCCATCAGGATCGACTTCGTACCGGTTTTTTTCAGGATTATACGTTATTGTGGAAGATTGTTCACCGTAATTATTGAAAGTAAACGTTCGAGGTTTAGCAAACTCTTTGAAGTTGTAGTAATGACCAACCGAGATGAGCGGTTGTAAGAATAATTGCAAACTAAGTTTTGGTGTAAATGTCCAATCAAGACGTATCCGTGCCGATAATTCTTTTTGATCGAGTTCACTAAAAATATAACGATTTCCATACGTTTGTATCACTGTCGGATCAGGTATCGGATTGTAATAATCATAGTTGAGGAAATTTCCAATCGAGTCAACAACAGCTTTTCTCACATAGCCACTCTCGACCCATTGAGCTTTTCCAATATTTTTCATAAACTGTGTAGATAAACTTATATTAAGATTAGATGTTGGTTTCCATTCTATACCGGGATTGAGATTTAATTCGTAGCCACCCGATTCACTCCGATGAGCGCCGATCTCAAGCTTGTACACGATTTCTTTTCGGTAATCGGTCGATCCTTCGATGTATGAGTGATATGTTCGATTACTTTTCATTATTGGACCACCTCGTGTAGAAAAAATGTCAATCGCAGGTTGATTGAATGATGTCGATCCATGAAAACTCCAATAGTTCATTAATTGGGCATTCCAGAATAAGAAATATCCCTCGTTAAGTTTGTTTCCAGCGAAATCGTAATTACGGAACGTTGCAACATTGAATCCTTTTCGCCTAAAAGTACCGTCCGGTTCATACCAGCGATATCCGAGAACGATATGTCCATTCATAACATTAGTTCGGAACATAAATCCTAAATCGTTTGTGTTGAAACTAGGACTTATCAAACCGAATGCGGTATTGAAAACGACATTTCCTTTTTGTTTATTAATCGCAACCCGTCCAGCGTATCCACTCATCTGAGTTGTATTTGTGTCCACGTTCAGATTATCTACATCTGGTCTTTGAAAATAATGGAGGAATGACTTTTGAACATTTATCATTCGTCGTATTGACCCTTCGATTTGGGTAGTAGAAAACCAACCCGACATAACATATTCCCGCTCCGGGTCGATATTCGTCCATCCATCAACACCAAATGCATACGAGCGCTTGTTGAATTGATCAACAAGATAATCTCTATTGAGATCACGGAATACTCCTGTGGCTATGAATCCGATTGCTCGTTGCCCCTGATTGAATTCATACAAACTTCTAACAACGTTATGCGAAGCAAACGGCTCAACTACGTCTGCATATCGATTTCCATTTATTCGATCTGCAATATGAGCATATTCACGTTGTGTGATTGTATGAAGTGTTCCAAGCGACCAGCCATCACTAAGTTTACCGGTTAGTTTACCTGCTGCAAGAATTGTTGTGGCATCAGGCGTATTTGTATACCCAACATGTTGAACATTTCCAATTGGTGACCTGCCTATACGTCGGCTATAAAAATAATTCGGTTTTCCCCAATTAAAGCCGAAGTTATTATTAACCCCACCATATCCAAAATTAAAATAGTTTGCACCCTCTACGAAGAAAGGTCGCTTCTCATCAAAATAATTTTCGAACTGTGTCAGATTTACAATCGCAGGGTCAACCTCAACCTGCCCGAAGTCGGGATTGATAGTTGCATTCAATGTGAGATTACTTCCGAGTCCGAATTTTAAATCAGCGCCAACACCGCCAGCTACTTGACTTCCATCATAGAATGGATTTTTCTTTGAGATTTGATTGGTGATTTTGTTTTTTCCAACAAAGTAAGGTAAAACTTCAATTCGTGTTGGCGGGTGAATATCCCTGATACCCGTTAAATCAGCAAAGTGAGAAACAAAACCGCTTTCTTTTTTAGGAACCATTACATAATGATCTTCTTCCTTCAATCGTTCTATACCTCGGACAAAGTTTATTCCCCAAACATATTCTTCCTTCTCTGGAAATCGTAACTGTGAATAAGGAACTTTAAATTCTGCCGTCCAACCTTTATCGTCAATTTTTGTTGCAACATCCCAAACGCCGTCCCAAGATTTATCGTCCCAGGAATCATTAAAAAAGATACCATCAGTGATCGAACCGCTCGGACAAACAGCGAAGAAGAAAGCATTTCTTCTATCATAATAGGAATCGATACCGAATGCAAACCAATCAGAGCTCAAGTCTACATCGCGTCTACCGATGCGGCTGATGATTGAATCGGGATGATCATCGTGCATACGTACAGCAACATATATTGCCTCGTCATCATAAGCGACCCAGACTTCCGTTTTGAAAGTTGGTTTTGCTCCTTCAACTGGATCGCGTTGCGTAAAATCCGAAACTCCAGTACGCTGCCATTCGTGCTCGGAAAGAATTCCATCTATCGTAATCGGGTTAGATATTCGGACAGCTTCAACTGTTGGTCGTTGCTTTATGGAATCGAGGTTTATAGAATAAAGTTTATCAAATATGAAAATAAGTGAAAGAATTTGTATAAAATATTTCATGATGGGTATAAAAGAAGATAATAATTTATATTAGATAGACGAAAATAATATTAAAATGTTACAAAATCAGAATAAGTTTCTTAAATATTGTCGTTAGACAAAAGATAAATGGAAAAGGTTGACATTTTTGGGATGATTAATGAACAAAATAAAAAATGCGACTCGTATTCTTTCGAGTCGCATTAGAATTCCTAATCATGCATTAGAAAATGTAATTGGTGGAGAATATCGTTTTTTATCCGGAGCGGAGAGCTTTATCCTCGGATCGCAAAATCATATTTCAGGTCTTTCGCACCCAACAAAGAAAAAGTCTCTTCTAAAAAGTTTGCCATGTTTTTTGACGAGTAAGCCTCTGGCTTACGAGGATGTGTCCGCCGTGTCCGCCAAGGCGGACGTGGCGGATGTATTTCCAGCTCGAAGCCAACCATTTGCAACAACTTTCAACTCGGCGATAAAGGCGATAATTATATCCTCGTTTGATCCTTGGGGCTGAAGTTCTTGTCTCCCAAGAATATCTCTTAACCCAATGTAACTCTTGTAGTGAGGTGTTCGAATTTAAAATTTAAGCTTTGAGATTTTATTTGATATTGTACTAACGAAAATATCAATCGCTAAATTTGCATTTTATAAAAATAATTAAGATATTTTATGTCCAAACTAAAAGAATTATTAAAACTTTTCTAAATAACAATCGTTAGAACGATGTCGATTCTTGTAAATAATCTATCAAAATATTATGGTGATGCCAAAGCCGTTGACGACATCACATTTGAAGTACATTCGGGCGAGATATTAGGATTTCTAGGACCAAATGGTGCTGGTAAAACTACAACGATGCGCATCATAACCTGTTATCTATCGCCCAGTGCTGGCTCTATTAAGGTAGAGGGTCATGATGTTCATTCAGATTCACTTGAGGTTCGGAAGTTAGTTGGATACTTGCCAGAACAAAATCCACTTTACCATGACATGAATGTTTTGGAGTATCTTGAATACACAGCTCAACTTCAAAATGTTCCAAGACCTCTGATCCCACGTCATATTAAAGAGATGGTCGATGCTTGTGGTTTGGGAGAAATGAAACACAAAGAGATTGGACAGTTATCGAAGGGTTACCGTCAGCGTGTTGGACTCGCAGCCGCGATGATACACGATCCTAAGGTATTGATTCTTGATGAGCCAACCAGTGGTTTAGATCCAAATCAGATTGTAGAAATACGAAGCTTGATTCGATCACTTGGAAAACAAAAAACAGTTGTTTTATCTACACATATATTGCCTGAGGTTCAGGCAACCTGCAACCGGGTTATTATCATCAATAGGGGTAAAATAGCTGCTGATGGTCCTATTGAAGATTTACAACGCAGTCTCCATGGCGGTGAGAAGATTCTAATAGAGATAGAAATCCCCGGCGAACAATCGTTCGAAATAATTTCTGTACAAGTAAAAACTATCCCAGCAATTGAATCAGTATCATTAATTGATAAACGAAATGGTACTATGAAATTTAGTGTAGAAACCTCCCAAGCGATAGATATTCGAAAAGAACTATTCCAACTCTGCATTCAAAAAGGATGGGGATTGTTAGAGCTTCATCGTATACAAACAAGCCTTGAAGATATATTCAGACAACTAACATCAGATTCGGTAAAATGAACATAACAAACATCAAATATATTTTTCAGAAAGAACTTAGATCGTTCTTCAATTCACCAATCGCATATATTGTCATTGTAGTATACCTGGCAATTTTAGGTTGGTTTTTCGTGAGTAATCTATTCATCAACAATATCTCTACGTTGCGAACAGTATTCGAGATGACACCGTTCTTGTTGTTATTTTTCGCACCGGCGATGACTATGCGACTTATTTCAGAAGAAAAAAAGTCGGGTACATTAGAACTTCTCTTTACTAAACCGATCAAAGAATATGAGATTGTAATGGGGAAATTTTTAGCGGTGTGGGCTTTATATTTCTTTACACTCTCACCGACACTCTGTTATTATATTACTGTATCTGTTCTCGGTACACTCGATACTGGCGCTGTTATTGGTGGTTATCTTGGACTGTTACTGGTCGGCGCTGTATTTTTAGCGATCAGCGTCTTCGGTTCAGCCCTCACAGAGAATCAAGTAGTTGCATTTATTGTTAGCTTATTCATCGTTTTTACTTTATTTATTCTCGATAAGATTCTTTTTTATCTACCCACGTCACTTGCTATCGTTTTGGAATACATTAGCATCGATTATCATTTCTCGAATATTGCACGTGGAGTTATCGATACGAGAGATATTATCTATTATTTTTCAACAATTGGCTTTGCACTGTTTTTAGCAACCAATGTTCTTCAAAAACGCCGTTGGGCATAATGGAGTGTATGAGCGTATGAATCGAAAACAAGCAATATTACGAATTCTTCTCACACTTGGGATACTTATCCTAATCAATATTATCGGGCTAAGATTTTTTCAACGTCTCGATTTAACGAATGATAATATTTTCACACTCTCGGAAGCAAGTAAAAATCTCGTTCACCAGCTCGATGATAAATTTTTAGTTAAAGCATATTTTACTTCCGATCTTCCACCTGAATATGCCAATAACCGACGTGATCTTCGCGATCTCCTCGATGAATATCGTGCATATGCTGGAGGAAATTTTCAATATGAATTTATCGATCCGAGTAAGAAAGATGAAGTCGAACAGGAAGCCCAGCGTTATGGGATACCACCTGTTCAGGTCCAAGTATTGAAAGAAGATAAGCTTCAGATCGAAAAAGCTTATATGGGGATGGTATTTCTCTTTGGCGATAAACAAGAGCGGGTGCCCGTTATTCAAACAACCTCTAACCTCGAATATGAGATAAGTTCTACAATAAAGAAGATGACTTCAAAGGAGTTGAAAAAAATTGGATTCCTGACCGGGCAGGGAGAGCCGGACATTCAACAATTCAAACGATTCCAGGAAATATTAACTAAACAATATCAAGTTTCAACCGTCGATATTAGTGATGGAAAACCTATTCCATCGGATGTAGTTGTTCTATTGATTATCGCTCCATCACAGCCGTTCAAAGATTGGGAAAAATTTCTCATCGATCAATACTTAATGAAGGGTGGGAAGATTGCCTTCTTGATAAATAAAGTAAAAATCAATCTCCAAGATCAATATGGACAAGCACTCGATGTAAATATAGATGATTTGCTTGAATCGTATGGAGTTCGTGTTAATACTGATCTTGTACGAGATGCAAGCTGCGCTTATGTGAACGTACAACAACAAGCCGGCTTTATGGTTATTCAAAACCAGATTCCGTTCTACTTTCTGCCGCGTGCCAGCGAATTCGATAAGAAGAGTCCTTTGGTTAAAGATTTAAGTTCAGTTGTATTCTATTTTACAAGTTCTATCGATACAAGCCTTGCTCGATCCAAAGGTCTTATCGCGAATGTACTTGTCAGTTCATCTAAGAAGAGCGGTAGGCAAGAGAATTATTTCATGATAAATCCGACAGCTCCCTTTACTAAGGAAATGTTTAATGAATCAGGTATTCCACTTGTTGTTACTGTAGAGGGTGCATTTGCGAGTGCGTTTGGCACTAAACATATCGGTGTTGATACTTCATTTACTGGTATACTCGATTCAACTAATAAAATTGTATCAGGAAAATTATCCAAGATAGTCGTCATGGGAGATGGTGATTTTCTACAAGATCAATACTCTGGCGGAAACCGTGATAATTTTATTCTTCCGAGTAACCTCGTTGATTGGCTCGCAGACGACATCGGTTTAGCAGCGATACGCGCACGTGAAAGTGGTAATAAGCCACTTGATGAAGTAAGTGAGGGGTTGAAGGTGTGGGTAAAAGGTCTTAATTTAGCTGTGCCGCCAATTATTGTTGTTTTGGTGGGTGTAATTCGTTGGCGATGGCGTATTGCAACACGAAAAAAACTTGAATCACGTGGATTATAAATTTTTGGAGATAAGTTTTTAATGAATCTTACAACTAAACTACTCGTTGCTTTGCTCATCGTACTTGGTGTTATTACTTATTTCCTATTACCGTCGGGCGAAGAACGTCAAGTAAGCTATAAAGTCCCAATTATCTCATTGAAAATAGATTCAGCCGCTGTTTCGAAGATTGAGATCAGACAACCGTCTAAATCAATTACTATCGAAAACGTTGGTGGTAAATGGACAATCACTTCACCAGTTCTTTATCCCGCCGATGCTGCTGCTATCGCACAATTACTGAGTGGTTTTTCGAAATTTAAAATGGGAAGCTTGATTTCTTCCAATCCAGAAAAACAACAATTGTTTCAAGTTGATACAACTGGAACAAGAATATCACTTACTGACAGATCGGGGAAGCTGATGAGTTTAATTATTGGAAAAATGGGTCCTTCCTTCTCCGAAGTTTATTTCCGGCTCCCTGAATCGAAAGATGTATATTTAGGTGAAGGAATAAATAGTTGGACAATAAATAAGGATATTAAAGATTGGCGTGATAGATCTATTATTCGTCTACCATCAGAGATGATCCGAGAACTCTCTTTCACAAGAGCTGCTAAAACCCACATCATAATTAATGACAGTCTTGGTTGGAAGTATGGAAATCGAGTAATAGAAACCAACGAGATAAACTCGCTCCTCAACACACTGAAAGATTTACGAACCGAGGATTTTATCGATACCGTTGCTGATATAACAACCAGACCGATAAGTATTTCCATTAAGGGGGCTGAAGATGTTATTTTAAGTTTATATCCGAAATCACCCGATTCTGCTAAATACTACGTACGTACATCAAAGACATCACAAATGTTCAGTATTAGCAGATCGACAGCGAAGCAGATCATAGATCCGTTAGATAAAATTGTTGATATTAGTAAACCGATGGCAGGGATTGTAGAAAAACCAAAAGAGGAAGTTCCTCCGCCACCCCCAATAGTTTCGGAGCCGAAGAAGGATACACCAAAACCGGAAGCACAACCAACTAAAGAACCGGCAAAGATTACAACGAAACAACCGGTAACAAAAGAAAAGCCAGCGGCAACACCGATAGATCAAGAAAAACCGCCTAGAACTTTACCAACTCCACAAAAAGTAGATAAGGTTCAAGAAACAAATCTCGAAGAGGAGGGCGATCTTATTGTACATACCGTAAAGCGGGGAGAAACTATGACCACTATAGCAAAACAATACAATATTTCACCTGAACAGATTATCAAATGGAATTTATTGAAAACCATGGTCGTAAAACCTGGGCAAGAACTTTACATTTACGTTAAAACAAAATAGGA
>CAYYIJ010000075.1:0-10789 GCA_964471945.1 uncultured Chlorobiaceae bacterium | reverse complement strand
GGGTCGGCTTTTGTTTATTGTTAGAGACTTCTGAAAAATCACCCAAAGGGTCACCCTGAATTTATTTCAGGGTCTAAAATCGCTTAGATTCCGAAACACCTGCCCGCAGCAGGCGGGAGTTCGGAATGACGGGTATGGTTTTATAATATTTCAGAAGTCTCTGTTATATAGTTGAGTAAGCATTTAGTTAATTATTTTACACCATTGTCTGAACCATGATTCACTTGATTTAAAGATTACCTTGATTACCGATATCCTGGTAATCCTTTAATCCTATAAATCTTGATTCAGACAATTTTATTTTATGTCCTGAAATCCGATGGATGCCATCGGGTAATGAACAGGATTGCTAAGATATTGTCGAAACAGAGATCTGTTTGTTTGATGGATTTTCAGAAAATTTAAAAACTATGACTAATAACTTTCAATTGGTATTATTAAAGACTTTCACTAACTTTATTTATTGAAAGAAATAAAAACTTATGAAATTTTTTATCCCTGGAACTAAAGATGACGACCACGCTGAACGGTTATATGCAAATATAAAGAAACACAACTCGGACAACGTTGAAATTACTTCTCGACGTATATTTGCCATAGATTATATCCATAATGATAGTACATTTCACAATGAAGTGGGGAAACCTGATCCAATAATCGACGACATAGTCCTTGCCATTTTAGAGACTGAATCGGTTTATTTTGTTTGTACTATCAATCGCGGCGTAGTTCGGGGAGAGCCAATTATAGTCGATTCTGAGAATATTTTATGTATAACTGACTTTGCTTAGCATTATTCTGGTTTTCGAAGTGAGTACCACACAATTGGGATTAACGGATATCCCACTCTTGCCTTGGTAGTCTCTTGTTGGAGCGGGACAAATCTACTCTTATTCAAATTATCGTCAACATCTGGCTTAATCCCTAATCATGCATCTGAAATATTGTTTCTCGTGTCGATCCAAAGGATTCTCCCTTCGGGACTTCGGAAAGGCATCACTTCGTGACAAAGGGCGCTGAGGTTTGATTTTTGAACACAACATTTCCTTTGCGACCTTGGCGAGCTTTGCGAGATGTATTGTTTTGAATTTTTCAGATGTATCTAATAATATGCGGTTTGTAAACTTCGCAGCAACCCAACTTCCATCGCACCCAACCGAGAAAAGATCTTTTCTAAAAATTTTGCATCTTCCCTAATCATTTCATAAATTTTATTATATGAAAAAAATTATTCTCTACATAATGTTTTCATCAATACCTTTGATGCTTTTTGCTCAAATACCTGCATTAAACAGTGATTTCAAAATTGCACGTTTAAAGTATAGCGGTGGTGGTGATTGGTACAATGATCCACAGGAAGAAGTGAATCTTTTAAAATACATCGGACAAAACACACTCATTCGTGTTAATCCTGTGTATGAGTTCGTGGAAATCACAGATGACAAATTCTTTACTTATCCATTCATTTTCATTACCGGGCATGGGAATATTACGCTCACCGATTTAGAAGTAAAACGTTTACGAACATATTTAGAGAATGGCGGTTTTATTTATGCCGACGATGATTATGGAATGGATAGAGCATTCAGGCGTGAGATTAAGAAAGTTTTTCCAGAGCAGAATTTAGTAGAACTTCCATATTCGTACGGACTATACCATTGTCATTATGAATTTCCATACGGTCCACCCAAAATCCATGCCCACGATGAAAAACCGGCTCAGGGTTTTGGATTATTTCACAACGGCAGACTTGTTTTGTATTATACGTTTGAGTCCAATCCAAGCGATGGCTGGAACGATCCCGATGTCCACGGTAATACCCCCGAAAAACATGAGGAAGCACTTCGGTTCGGAACAAATATTGTGGTTTGGGCGTTAACACATTAGGAGATATGGGTTTTGAGTACAAATACATCAATAATTTATACAGATATTCTTAAGCGGATCAACGATGTTCGGAAAAAGGTACACCGGCTTGAGATCGTGCATGGTATATTGGCATCGCTTCTCACCGCGGTCGTACTGCTGTTGTTTATATCATTAGTGGAAGGAATTTTTTCTTTTGAGATGCTCGGACGAACATCTCTGCTTATTTTTACAATTATCGGAATTACAGGTTCTATTGGCTGGTTTATCGTGCGACCATTCCTCCGTGCAATTGGCATACTCAAATCAGCCGACAATCATACAATTGCATTGTATGTAGGTAAACATTTCCCCAACATTCACGATCGATTACTCAATGCGTTGGAGATGTATGAAAACAAGATCAAATTACAACAGCACTATTCACTCTCCTTAATTGATGCATCATTCAACGATCTGTATCAACAGATTTTGCCTTTAGATTTTTTGGATGCCATAGATAATCTTAAGGTTCGAAAGATGATAAAGATTACGACTTACGCTTTCAGCATTTTCCTAATGGTGCTTGTAATTTCACCATCAAATTTCTTTGGGACACTTTATCGAATCGCCAACTTCGATAAATCATTTGCAGCTATGCTTCAGGTTCAATTATTCATAGAGCCGGGAAATGTTGAAGTGGTTCGCGGTCAAGATGTTCCGATCATGATACGAGCCCACGGGAAACCTTTAAAAAATTTATTTCTATCTACACGAATGTTTGGGCAAATAGATTTCGATGTGCAAAAGTTAGATTTAAATAATGAAGGAGTATTTAAAACTGAAATTTCTAATATCAAATCAACGACTGAATATTATGCTTCTTCTGAAGATGTAAGAAGCGATAAATTTACAATCGAGGTTCTTGATCGACCGTTGATTCGCTCGTTTCAGTTTAAGGTTACGCCCCCATCATACACCAACATGCCTGTTAAGGTGATGGATGAAAACAACGGCGATATTTCAGCATATCCCGGATCAAAAGCAGAAATTAATCTCGTTAGCAGTAAAGAGCTTTCCTTCGCCGCAATGATCTTTAACGATAGTATTGACAACCAACTGAAGATTTTGGATAATGAAGCAAAGGGATCATTCACTATTAGAAAAAATTTTACGTATCATTTTCTGCTTAAAGATAATGATGGTTTGACTAATATTGACCCGGTTGAATATTCAATAAAAATTATTCCTGATGAATATCCATCAATTGAGATACTTGCGCCGGGAAAGAACATTGATATCACCGATCAGATGAAGCTCGATCTTTTCATCCGATTAAAGGATGACTTTGGATTTTCCTCCCTTCGGCTTGCTCATCGTCTTGTGCAATCAAAGTATGAACAACCAGCAGAAGAATTTTCATTTATCGAAATTCCACTTACGGAAAAAAACCGCGTGCAGATCGATACATGGTATCATTGGGATATCTCTTCGCTTCGCTTAGTTCCCGAAGACGCTGTTGCATATTATGTTGAAGTATTCGACAATGATAACGAAAGTGGACCGAAATCGAGCCGGAGTGAAATGTATATCGTGCGCCTTCCCTCCTTAGAAGAAGTATTCTCAGACGTTACCGAATTACATCAACAATCGATGGAATCTATGCAGCAGATCGCAAAAGAGACCCAGGAGTTGAAAGAAGACATAGATGAATTTCATCGAGAGATGAAAAAGAATCGAGGTAAAATGGATTGGCAGCAGCAAAAGAAAGTTGAAGAAATGCGTCAACGATACGATGCGATGAAAAAAAAGCTTGACGAGGTTTCGAAGAAAATGGATGAGATGATCAATAAGATGGAAGAAAATAAACTTCTCTCAGATGAAACATTAGAAAAATACCTTGAGCTTCAGAAACTTATGGAAAAAATTAACTCTCCCGAGCTGCGTGAAGCCTTAAAAAAGCTTCAAGAATCAATGAAGCAATTATCGCCAGAGCAGATGAAACAAGCTATGGAGCAGTTAAAATTTAATGAAGACCATTTTCGCCAAAGTCTCGAGCGGACAATCGAGCTGTTAAAAAGAATTCACATCGAACAAAAACTTGATGAGCTTATAAAACGGACGGAAGAGCTTATCAAACAGCAAGAAGAGCTGAGTAAAGAAACAGCAGCAACAGAGCCATCAGATAATAAAAAGCGGGAGGTATTGGCAGAAAAACAAAACGATTTACAGAAAAAAGTAGAATCGTTGGAAAAGGAAACAACCGACCTGAAACAAAAGATGGAAGAATTCCCCAAAGAGATGCCTGTTAATGAGATGGCACAAGCCGAACAGCAAATGCAAGAAAGTCAGCCAAAGAAAAAGATGCAAAACTCGATTAAGCAAATACGATCTGGAAACATGAAGGACGCACAAAAGAATCAGAGTGAAGCAGAAAAAGACATGAGCGATTTCAATGATATGTTAAAACAAGCTCAGAAAGCATTGTTAGATAAACAGATGAAGCAAATAGTCAACCAGATGCGTAAGCAGTTGGAAAACATTTTGGAATTATCGAGAAGCGAGGAAACTTTAGCGGAAGAGACAAAAAAATTAGACCCGAACTCACAACGTTTCAGAGAAAGCACACAAAAACAGAACGAAATCATGCAGTCGCTTTCCAATGTGGCGTCTGCGCTGAGCGAGATTGGAAAAAAAACATTTGCGGTAAGTCCTGAAATGGGAAAAGAAATTGGAAAAGCGATGCAGCAAATGAAAGAGTCGATGAACCAAATGGAAATGCGCAATCCGGTTGGATCATCAGAGAAACAAAATGAAGCAATGGGTTCGCTGAACCGCGCCGCCATGTTAGTACAAGGTGCGTGCAGCAATATGATGCAGGGTCAGCAATGTGGAATGGGCATGAGCGGTTTGATGGGTCGGCTTGGTCAGATGGCGGGCGAGCAAGGTTCAATAAATCAACAAACCCAGCAAGCAATGGGACTGGGGCAGGGGAATAAATTATCAACGCAGCAGCAAGCCGAGTATCAACGGATAGGTGGCAATCAAGCAGCAATGCAAAAATCGCTTGAACAATTAGCTCAAGAAGCAAAAAACACTGGTGAATACAGCCGATTGCTTGGCGACTTAGATCGCATAGCACAAGAAATGCAGGAAGTACAAACCGACTTGCAACAAGGAAATGTAAATCCAAACACACTTCAAAAACAGGAACGAATACTTTCACGGCTTCTCGAATCTACAAAGTCGATGCGTGAAAGAGACTATGAGAAACGTCGAAGAGCAGATGTTGGGAAAAATATTTTTCGTACGAGTCCTGAGAATATAGAGCTTTCCACACAGGAAGGAAAGAACAAGCTTCGAGAAGAACTGCTAAAAGTACTTGAAGGTAAATTTACTAAAGACTACGAAGAGTTGATCAAAAAATATTTTGAGAGGCTGGAGAGGGAAGAAATAAAGCAGTAGTAACAGAATACGTTTTTTAAAAGGTTAGATTCTCAATGTCTCTTTGATGAAAACTGAAGCTTCAACTCCTGTTCGAATGCCTCGAATGTCTGCTTATCGAAAAGAACGAATAGAATTATATGAAGATTTTTCGAGTTCATAAGAAATTCGATTGCTTCTGTTAGCATGATCTTCGCACAATGAAAAACTGAAAATCCCCCGATCCCTGTTCCAAGTGCTGGAAAACTGAGTGAATTGAAATTTTGTTTCTCTGCAAGCAATAAGGAATTTTGTGTTGCCATTTTTATTTTATCTGCATCGGTGTGAAGGTCTTGTCCCATAACCGCTGCATGAATCACATATTTTGCCTTTAGCTTCCCACCTGATGTTATCACAGCTTGACCAACTTCGACAGGTCCTTTGGTTATTGCTTCTCTTTCAATTTCCTCACCGCCTTTTCTTTTAATTGCACCCGCGACTCCGCCGCCCATCCAGAAATGATTATTCGCTGCATTCACGATTGCATCTGTATCTTGCTCGGCAATGTCTCCTTGAACAATTTCAATCGAGTTGTGATTTATTGATATTCGCATCATTAGAGAGGAAGATAAATACTAACAGTTGTGCCCTTACCAATCTTGCTATCGATTTTAACTTTTCCTTTATGGTCGTTGATGATTTTTTTGACGATTGCCATGCCAAGACCTGTTCCGTGTTTTTTTCCATGCGTGAAAAATGGATCGAAGATTTTCGACCTAACATCTTCAGTCATACCACATCCTTGGTCAGCAAATTCGATAGCCAACCAATGATCTGCTTGGTATGTTTTAATAGATATTATACCCCCCATAGACATAGCATCGGCTGCATTTCCAGTTACGTTCAAGAAAACTCGGAGTAGTTTATCGGGATCTAATTTCAATTTTCCTGAAAATTTGAAATTCCTGACTATCTTCACTTTACGCCGTGAAAGTTCTTTTTCAACAACAAATAGGAACGATTCTATTGTTTCCTTAAAATCAACAGTCTGGATATTTAGCGAGCTTACTCCGCGGGCGAAGTCCAAAATCTCTTGTGTCATTACCACAAACCGATCTATTTGATGTATCATATCATCGGTAATTTTTGCGGTTTCCTTATCGTCCGTTCGTTTTTTGATTATTTGCGCTGAAAGACGTAAAACGCTCATTGGATTTTTTATGTCGTGTATTATTGTGCTAGCCATTTTGCCAACAGCCGATAAGCTTTCGCTTTGAGCCATTCGCTGTGCAAATTTAGCATTTTCTATTGCTATAGACGCGTGCACAGAAAATGCTTCGATAAACTCCTCATCTTCCTTAGTAAATGGTTCCTTAGTTTTATTTAAAAGTTGAAACACTCCGATGATTTTACCATCCTTGTTTTTCATCGGCATACAAAGCGTAGATTTAGTCTGGTATCCAGTTAGTTGATCGATGTTAGGATTGAATCGTGGGTCTTTGTATGCGTCGGGAAGATTAACAATTTTTCCTTCTGAGGCAACGGTGCCTGCGATACCGACACCCATTGGCAAGCGGATTTCAATTTTTGAAGATCCTTTCTGAACCTTCGACCATAGTTCTTTTGTTGCTTCATCTATGAGATATAGCGTTCCTCTATCTGCTCCCACAGTGCGGGCTGCGGTTTGAAAAATCAGATCGAGAAGCTGATCAAGATCAAGCAATGAGTTTACTATTTTGGTAGCTTCAATAAGCTTACGAGTTTTCTCAAGTTGTGAATGAAGTGTAACAAGGTTCGTTTCTTGATGAAGAACGTACGTCAGATTGTTCGTGCGTAAGCGGAGGGTTATCATATGAAGAAGATTTAGCATAAACGCAGGACTGATTTTAAGCAGTTTGTCGAATTCGCGTTTTCCAAGACGGGCAAGCCTGCAACTGCCAATTGCAACCGCACTCGCAGATCGGCGTCTCCTATCAATTAAATCTAATTCGCCAAAAAAATCACCCTCATGTAAGATTCCAAGGACGATCTCTTCTCCATTTTTCATTAGCTTTGATATTTTCACACCCCCAGATAACACGAGGAAAAGGGAATTACCTTCGTCTCCATCCCCGAAGATAATTGAGCCGTTCGAAAATTTATGTTCTTGCATCGCATCGAAAAATTCGTGGATAAGCGGTTTTTCCACACCTTGAAAAAGCACATTCTTATTAACTATATCGAAAAAAGTAATTTCCTTTACCATAACAGTCAAAATATTACAATCAATAATGATAAGCAAGATAGTTATTTTATAGCAACATATGCAACATTCATCGCATTACATCGTAAATTTAACCAGCTACAATGATTGATGAGAAAATAGAACATTTTAATAACCCATGAAAATTGATTGTTATATGCGTTTGTCGATAATTTTTCTGTTATTTGTGTTTGCTCTATCACGGTCTTTTGCGGGTGAACGACTAATTATTCAATTAAAAGATTTTACACAAGCCGAGGTAAAGAGTGGTGGTTTCTTGCTTCCATCTGATGTAAAAGTACATATTTATGCAATCGGCGGTGGTAAAAAAAAATCTTCCTTATCTAATCAGGGCATGTATGCTTATGGCTGGATTATAGATGCTGACACACGCGAAGTCGTTTGGACGATGGATCGGGATAATACATCAAAGCAAAATCAATTCCGTAAATGCGATGAGATAATTAAATTACCCAAGGGAATTTATGAAATTTATTTCTCTGCTCATGGATATGTTGGAAGTTCTATATTTTCAAATTATACAATAAACATTGATAGACGGCGTGATAATGGCAGCGATGATAAAGAAAACCGAAGGAGAGGATTTCTAAATTGGATTGAAGAATTTTTTGGTGACGGTTATTACGCGGATTGGAGACAGCAAGCAAAGAAGTGGGAAATATCAGCTTATGTTGATGATGATGTTCAAGGTGTTGAGACCTTCAATCCACCGAGGGAATTCTCTCATATGCTTTTCAGGGCAAATCAACTTGGTGAAAATGAACGTATCCGCCAGCGATTCTCTGTTAGTAAACCGATGTCAATTCGAATCTATGCTCTTGGTGAAAAAGATTATTCAGATGAATATGCTGACTATGGGTGGATAATTGACTTGAAAACGCGTAAGCGAATTTTTGATATGAAAAAAATTCGGTCACAATCAGCCGGTGGTGATAATAAAAATAGAAAATGTGACGCAGTTTTCTCTTTCCCCGTTGGTGATTATATGCTCTATTATAATACCGATGATTCACATTCGTTTCTCGATTGGAATGCAGCGCCGCCAAGCGATCCTTTCAACTATGGGATTACGCTTATTGCAACCGATGAACAAAACATCGAGAGCTTTGTGCTTACATCAGCAGCTAAAGAAGAACGAAACGTCATTGTTCAACTTGTTAAGCTTGGCGATGATGAAACCCGCAATATAAGCTTCACACTAAAAGAAGATGCCACTATTCGTATTTATGCAATCGGAGAAAGAGGTTATTCGAGAAAAAAAATGGCTGACCATGGCTGGATAATAAATGCAAAATCACGCGAGAAAGTTTGGACTTTCGATCCAGATAAAAGTGAGCATGCGGGTGGAGCTAAAAAGAATCGTTTGATTGATGAGTTTATTGCACTCCCCAGAGGGACGTACACCATTTATTATCAAACAGATGACTCACATGCGTATGATGCCTGGAATGATAATCCACCATTTGATACCGAACATTACGGTATAACAATCTATGGGGGAGACGATAAATTCAGCATGAATATTGTCGAACGAAACGTTAAACCTTGGGAAATGGGAATCATCGCTCAGATCGTTCGTGTGGAAGATAATGCAGATAGAACGCAGGCATTTCATCTTGACAATACAACAAGAATCCGAGTTTATGCGCTTGGTGAAGGGCTCAATCGTGAAATGTACGATTACGGATGGATCGAAAACGCGAAAACAAAAGAAATTGTATGGGAAATGACTTATTCAATGACATTCCATGCTGGCGGCGGCCGTAAAAATCGTTCGGCATCAACAACAATCCTCCTTGAAAAAGGCGATTACACACTTCATTATGTCTCTGACGATTCACATTCATTCAAAAATTGGAATACCGATTCTCCCGATGATCCGACAATGTGGGGAATAACTCTTTACAATGTTGATAAATAATTTTTTAAGGAATTTTCTATGAAGACTTTCATTTTTCTTTTAATCGGCTTGATTGGCTTTATTTTTCAAAGTTCTCTTTTACTAATGGCGCAAGAAGAAATTGATAAATCGAAATTCCGATCTAATATCGACTCAATGGTGGAAAACATTTTCGACCGATTCGATGAGAAATTAGGAACATATATCTTCCGCGATGAACCAAATGGAGATGCCGATATTTTGGATGAACCCCGTCCGCGAAAACGTAAGACTAAAAATTCAATGAACTTGTATGCTGTATCTCCTGAGCGTGGAATTGTTAGAAATATTTTCCCGGTTTTTCCTTGGGAAATGGTTGATGAAAACATACTTTTTCGCTATAATAGGGTGGAAGGACTATTCCTCGGATTGAACTATCCACAAAAATATTATTGGAACCAAAGAAAACTGACGCTGTTTGCATCGGGTGGTTATGGATTTAAATCACACCGCTGGCGCGGTGGAATTGGTGGGGCGCAGCAGCTCGGAACAGGCAGCCGCATCTTTGAAGTAGGAGTTGAGGGACACAGTTTAACCGATACACGCGACCAATGGCTGATCGATATCGATGAAAACAACCTCGCCGCTTTGATTCTACGTGATGATTATCGGGATTATTTTGGGAGAGAGGGCTTTTCCATCTTTTCTGGTTTATACCAGCGTTGGCTCCGTTCGGATTTTCAATTCCAGGTTGCTTATCGGAATGATTTGTACGAAACACTCGAGCAAAAAACAAATTGGTCGATCTTTGGCGGTGATAAAGTTTTCCGTGAGAACCCTGCAATTGCCGAGGGCCGTATAAAGAGTATTTTGACAACTTTTAAAATACACTCGACAGAATCACGGCGAATTTTTACCGGAGGATGGAGCGCCTCTGCCAGTGTTGAGATTGCCACCAAATCGCTCGGTGGAGATTTCGACTTTTACTCGTACATAGTTGACGTTAGGCGATACCAACCAGTCAGCAGGTATGATAACGTGAATATACGCTTAAGAGCTGGATCAGCGACTGGCGTTGTTCCACCGCAGAAGGAATTTGATCTTGGCGGGCTTAGCACTTTGCCTGCGTTTCGATTCAAGGAGTTTTCCGGAAATAGAATGCTTTTGGCAAACATCGAGTATGTTGTAAATGGCAAAATGTTCGATGACGTCGAATTCTTTCCCTCGTGGCTTTTACGAAACGTCAACATAATCTTTTTCGCAGATGCAGGATATATCGCAGACGCAGATGATAATGCCTCGCCATTCAAAGGATACAAAGCTCTCGATTGGAGAACGCTCCGCTCAGATTGGGGTGTTGGTATTGGTACGCGTGATGC
>CAYYIJ010000074.1:0-10799 GCA_964471945.1 uncultured Chlorobiaceae bacterium | reverse complement strand
AATTGGGTAACGCTGAAAGTGTACGATGTATTGGGACGAGAAGTTATCACACTGGTTGACGAAATGCAGACGGCAGGATATAAGCATGTGGAGTGGAATACAAGTGGAATATCGAGTGGTTTGTATTTCTATCGATTATCCGCAAGATCCATTTCGGGAAATGCAGGAAATTTTTCCAGCACCAAAAAAATGCTCCTTTTGCGTTGACTCTACGAGTTATAGACAATATCGCACATCTGCCCCTTCGCAGTCCCGCTGTAGTTGGGCAAGTGGTTCGAACATCTCAAATCCTTCACCCGCCTTCGGCGAGTTCGACTGGCAAGCATCTCACATACTCCATCACTCCACTCTCACATCACCAAACACTTTAGTTATTGACAGCTTCATACGTTTAGTGCTAGATAAGTAATCTGAGGATGTAGATTGAAGTCCGGGTGAAAATCCACCTTTGCGCTGACCTAAAATTGTCAGATTACCGAATGTCGAGTTGGCAGAAATAGAGACGGCTGCATCTTTTGGTAGAATAATAGTCGAATCACCGAACACGCTATGAATCCGAAGCTCATGTTCACCCTCCGCAAAGACGGAGCCTGAAAGATCAATATCACAATCACCGAAAACTGTTGAAAGCGAGCCACCTTTGAAATTTTGTGAAGTAACGTTTATGAATATGTCGCCGAAGACGTTCGACTGGTGAAGCAAGTCGGATAGAATCTCTTGGGAGTGTGTTACATTAATAGGTGAACCCCTTGGTTTTTTTCTAAATAAAATACTTATCCCCCAAATAACAAGTATGAGGGGCCAATAATTGCTAATGATCTCAGAAAAATCGGCATACCCAAGATTATCGAGTAGGAAAAAAACGCCCAATAGAACAAATATAATTCCCCAGAATAAATTATGCATATTATATTTTCCTTATTTTATTTTGAAAGATTTCGAAAGTTCTTTTAGACCTAATGTGTTGACAATATCAGATTTTTCTAACCATCCTTTGCGTGCGATTCCGATTCCATAGAAGACGTCATTCAGTCCATCAACATTATGAGCATCCGGATTGATACAAATTTTTATACCTTTCTCTTTTGCATACTTGCATAGACGCCAGTCAAGATCAAGTCGTTGTGGATGGGCGTTTATCTCGATCATTTTCCCATAATCTTCAGCAGCGTTAATTACTTCAATCATATTGATCGGATATCCATCGCGTTGAAGCAGTAAACGACCAGTTGGATGTCCAAGTATCGTTACATATTTATTCTTTATTGCTTTAATAGTACGCTTCGTGGATTCAACTTCAGTCATTTTAAATTTACTATGAATTGCTGCAATAACAAAATCCATTCTTTCCAAGATTTCATTATTCCAATCTAAACTTCCATCGGGAAGTATATCAACTTCTGTTCCTTTTAGTAATCTGAAATTATTGAGTGATTTATTTAGTTTTTCGATTTCTTTAAGCTGATGTCTCACTTTTTCTTCGCTTAATCCACCTGCGTAAGCAGCTGATTTGCTATGATCAGCTATTCCTAAATACTCCCATCCGAGTTTCTGTGCTGCTGATATTAATTCTTCCATCGTATTTGAACCATCACTATAGTTAGTGTGGACGTGAAGTGTCCCACGTATTTCTTTTTCCTCAAATAAATGAGGCAGTTTGTTTCGGGATGCTGCATCAATTTCACCCATATTTTCACGAAGCTCAGGTGGAATATATTGAAGTCCTAAAGAATTATAGATATCTTCCTCATTTTTGCAGGGAACAATTTGTTTACTTTTCCCTCGTTTTTCTTTTTCGCCAAGTTCTGAAAACCCATATTCGTTCAGACTCCAACCAAACTTTTTCGCAAGTGAACGCATCTCAATGTTATGTTCTTTACTTCCAGTCAGATATGCCAGAGTGAATGGATATTCTTCTTCGCTCACAACTCGAAGATCACAATTAATGTTATTTTTTAACCAGACGCTTGATTTTGTATCCCCTTTAACAGTTACCTTATCAACTTGTGAATGAGAGATAAATGTTTGCATAACTTGCCTAACTGAATTAGGTTTACAACACGCTATGATATCGATATCGCCAATTAGCTCTTTTCGGCGTCGTAAACTTCCCGCAACTTCACAACTGATGACACCTTTTTGCCTTTTGATAGCATCAAGAATTCTATCTGCCGCTTCCTTAGCTGCTGGGTAAAGATGTTTGTCCTTGTGCTTATGCAGCTGCTCGATGCCTTGTAAAATATTTTCTTCTGTTTTCTCGCCAAAGCCCTCAAGTATTGCAAGTTTGTGCTGTGAAGCAGCTTCTTTAAGCTGATCTAGAGATTTTATTTTTAATTTATCATATAAAACTTTAACCTTCTTCGGTCCAAGACCTTGCACTCGAAGCATTTCAAGTAAACCAGCCGGGAACGAATTTTTCAACTCGTCGTAATATTTTAACTTTCCTGTCTTAACTAGCTCAGTAATTTTATCGGAGAGAGCGTCACCGATACCTTTGATATTTTTTAAAGTTCCGTTGTCAACTAGACTTTGAAGATCTTGTGTCAGAGAATTAGTAACTCGTGAAGCATTATGATACGCACGGCATTTGAATGGATTTTCTCCTTTAAGTTCAAGAAGCGTTCCTATTTCATCAAGTATTTCGGCGATCTCTTTCTTATCCATGAATTAATAAATTTAAACAATAAGTGCAAGATATTCAAAGTTTCTTCTAACAAAATATTCAAGATAAATTGATAAAGAAAAAAAAATCCTTTATATTAAACACCAATTATTTAAAATACTCGCCGAGATGAAAATAGGTTTTATTGCCGATATACATGAAGACATCAGAAGTTTACAGGAAGCTTTTAAGCTGCTCGAAAAGATGGATTGTGATTCGGTTATATGCCTCGGTGATTTAGTCGGTTTTAACATTCTGTTTCAAAGATATATTGACGGACGGAATGCCAACGAATGCATTTCGATGGTTAAAGAAAATTGCAGCCACGTAGTCGCCGGTAATCACGACTTGTATGCAGTTAAAAAAATACCAGAGCATAAAGCCGGCTTTAATTATCGAGAAGATTGGTACGGTCTTGATTATGATGACCGCGCTAAACTTTCTAAAAAAAAGATTTGGCTTTACGAAGATGGTGAACTGCCTCATTTTCTATCGCTTCAATCGGCAGAATTTTTACAATCATTGCCCGAGTATTCCGTAGCTGCGCTTGGCGGAATCAACTTCTTGTTCTCACATTTTAACTATCCCGATTTAACAGGTTCAACTTTAAATTTCCCTAAAAAAGCAAACGACTTGGATGAACATTTCCGGTTTATGAATAAGAACGCTTGCTCGATGGGCGTTTCGGGTCACGGCCATATCGAGGGATTTGCCGCAGTAACTAAAAACAAATTGGATTTTCACGGGTTCGGCTCGTGCCAATTGAAGCGTGATACACAATGGCTCGTCTGCCCGTGCGTAGCTAACACGGCAAGGTCAAACGGAGTAATGGTTTTTGATACAAATACGTTTCTGTTAGACGTTGTAGCCTTAGGGTCTCCTAAAATAATTGTATGATCCAAAAATATTGAATAATAAATCTAAACATATTGTCAATAAGGGTTTTCTAATAAAAGTTCTTCTCCCCACTCTATTAACGATAGGATTGTTTTTCCTTTCGATCTTTCAAATCATCATTCCGCGGTTTGAGGAAATAATTATTGACCGCAAAAGAGAAATGATTCGCGAACTAACAAACTCTGCTTGGAGCGTAGCAGATAAATATTATGAGGAAGAGACCGAAGGGTTAACGACAAGAAGCGATGCTCAGAAATCGGCAATCAAACTTATTCAGCAATTAAGGTACGGCGAAGACCAAAAAGATTATTTCTGGATTACAGATTTCCATCCGCGGATGATCGTTCACCCGTATAGACAAGATTTAAACGGCAAAGATTTATCGGATTTCAAAGACTCGCGAGGTAAAAAATTGTTCGTTGAAATCGTTAGGACTGTTAACGAAAAAGGCGAAGGATATGTGGACTACATGTGGCAATGGAAAGACGATTCCATTCGTATTGTGCCGAAGCTTTCCTATGTGAAAAAGTTTGAGCCTTGGGAATGGATTATTGGCACTGGGATTTATATCGAAGACGTGAAATTAGAAGTAGCCGATTTGGAAAAAAACGTAATAAACATTTCAATCGGAATAACTATCATAATTTCCTTTCTTCTGTCGTTTATTGCAATCCAGAATTATAAAAGCGAAAAACACCGGCTGCAAGCTGAGAACGAATTAAAAGAATCCAAAGAAAAATACAAAGCGCTTGTAGAAGCATCAACGGAAGGATTGATAATGATTCTGGACGGCGGTCAGATTTATTATAACAAAACTATCCTCGCAATGCTCGGTTATACTGAGGCAGAATCGTCCGGGTTAAACCTCCATGAAATATTTACACGAGATCTTAAACTCGATGACGTTGAAAGTTTAAAAATATTTATAAATTCACACATCGAAACACAACTAAAAAGAAAAGACGGCGAATTCCTGGAGGCGTTATTGACAGCTTCACCGATTTCCTTTTTAGGCAATCAGGGAATTGTAGTGGTTGCGAAAGACATAAGCCGCCATAAACAGATTGAAAACGCTTTGGATGAGAGCGAAGAAAAATATGCGTCATTAACCAATCAGCTTACTATCGGCGTATTCAGAATAATGGCGGGTAAAGAAATGAAGTTTCTTGAGATTAACCCCGCCGCAGTAAATATGTTTGGGTGCCGTGATAATGAAGAACTTCTGAATACCAGCATCGTCGATTTTTTTGAGGATGTAGAAGAAAGAAAAACATTCTTAAAGGAATTGTCCGACGTTGGATTTATAAAGAATAAAATGATGCGTTTGCGCAGGAAAGACGACGTTTTAGTAATTGTATCCGTTTCGGTTGTTGCGGTGAAAGATAAATACGGCAACACCCGGTATTACGACGGCATAGTTGAAGACATCACCGTGAACAAACAAACGGAAGAAGATACAGAACTCATGATTTCAGAATTGCGGGCTTCTTTGTATTCGCTCGACCAGCCGATTAAACCGTTTATAAAAGAATGTTTGACTTGCGAAATAGACACACCTCTTTCAAAAGCGGTAAGGTTGATGTCGAAAAATAAAACCGACATTATTCTGGTTAAAACTGAACCGGACAAATATTTTGGTATCATAACAACCGACGATTTGAGAGAACGAGTATTTGAGACGGAATTCGATTCACTAAAACCGGCTTATGAAATAATGAAGTCGCCATTTGTTTCAATTCAGGACTCGTCTTCAATATTTGACGCCATGTCGCTTTTTTATAAAAGTAATTTGAAGCACCTTGTTGTAAGAAACGGCGGCGGCAAAGTATGCGGAACCGTCAGCATTGATGACATAATGAAGGCACATCATCTCTCATATTTATTTTTCGTTCAAGGAATCGAAAAGTCTGAATCAGTGAGGGAAATAGGCGCGCACAGATCTAAGCATCTTGTTTTTATCAAAGCTGTAATAGACAGCGGGTCAAATGCTCAGAACATTACGCGGATGGTCACAATCATTTCTGATACGATAGCAAAAAAGATAATATCTCTGGCGGTTGAAGACTTAGGAATTCCTCCGGTGAAATTTGTTTTTATGGCTATGGGGAGTGAAGGAAGGGAAGAACAAACTTTAGCGACAGATCAAGATAATGCAATTGTTTACGCGGATGTTCCGGTTAACAAGTCGGAAGAAGCGCGGGCTTATTTTTTAAAGCTGAGCGAAAGAGTTTGCGACGGACTCAACACCGCCGGATACTCGTTTTGCAAAGGCGGCGTGATGGCAAAGAACCCGAAGTGGCGCCAACCGCTGTCGGTTTGGAAAAAATATTTTTCGGATTGGGTCAGCACAGCTAATCCGCAGGATTTGTTAGACGTAAATATCTTTTTCGATTTCAAGCCAGTTTACGGAGACGAATCGCTCACTGAAGACCTTCAAAATCATCTATACAACATAACCTCCGGAAATAATGCTTTTTTTGTTTATCTTACCCAAAATGCCTTAAGGATAAAACCTCCGATTGGGCAATTTAAATCTTCAGAAGCCTTCGACATGAAATTAGCGCTGCTGCCGATTGTCGATTTAGCTCGTATATACGCTTTGAAAAATAAGATTAAAAGCAACAACACTATTGAGAGATTAAGCCGCCTGTATGAGAAGAATGTCTTTTCAAAATCGGGATTTCAGGATATCGTACAGGCATATGGTTACTTAATGCAATTGAGGTTTTCCCATCAAGCAAAACTGCTTTCTGATAACATGCCGCCGGATAACAACATTAATCCTAAATACCTAACAGAACTTGAGAAAACAAATGTACGGCGTATCTTAACGCAAATTGAAGACTTTCAGTCGAAACTGAGTTTAGATTTTAAGGGAACGCTGTAAAATATAATCACATAAATATAAAAACTACAAGGAAGAAAAATTATGAGCATTAGACCCGAAGACGTAAAAAAAATTCTCAATTCTGAAAAATTCAAGACTCTTGTCCGCAGACGCGTGTCAGTTTCTTTCTCGCTGACGATTTTAATGTTAGTCGTATATATTGGATTCATCCTGTTGATAGCTTTCAACAAAGAATTCTTGGCTACAAAAATCGGGGAACACCTAACGATTGCGCTCCCCATCGGTATCGGAGTAATAATTTTTGCCTGGTTGCTTACGGGTATATATATACGTTGGGCAAACAGCAGCTACGATAAAAACGTCAGAGAGCTACGAAACCAGATTATGAACAAATAATGCATTAATCACTCACAAACCTTGAAAAAAAATTAGGAGAAAAAAACTTGGATACTTTTCAAACTACTCTTGGACAAGCAAATATTGCATCGATAGTTATTTTCTTTGCATTTGTTGCAATAACACTGCTGATTACATATTGGGCGGCGAAACGAACAAAGACAACTTCCGAATTTTATGCTGCAGACCGAAGTATATCCGGCTTTCAAAACGGATTAGCTCTGTCGGGGGATTATATGAGCGCAGCATCATTCCTCGGCATCGCCGGAATGGTGGCTCTAAAAGGATATGACGGTTTAATATATTCCATCGGCTTTTTAGTCGGCTGGCCTTTAGTTATGTTTCTAATAGCAGAACCGTTAAGAAACCTCGGTAAGTTTACGTTTGCCGACGTTGTTGCATTCAGATTAAAACAAAGACCGGTCAGAATTGCTTCGTCAATCGGCTCATTGATGACAATTATTTTCTACTTGATTGCTCAAATGGTTGGAGCCGGCTCGCTGGTAAAAACATTGTTCGGCATTCCCTATGAAGTTGCGGTTGTTATCGTTGGATTAGTTATGGTCGCTTATGTAATGTTTGGCGGCATGCTTGCGACCACCTGGGTACAAATAATTAAAGCAATATTGTTAATCGGCGGGGCGACAATCCTTGTTATATTGACGTTGATGCAATTTAATTTTAATCCGATAGAATTATTCAATCAAGCCGCAGTAAAATATTCCGGTGCGGTTCTCTCCCCCGGCGGATTCATAACCAATCCTTGGGATGCTATTTCTCTTGGAATCGCACTTATACTCGGCACGGCAGGTTTGCCACACATTTTAATGCGTTTCTTCACAGTCCCCGATGCAAAGCAAGCCCGAAAATCTGTTTTTGTTGCAACAGGATTTATCGGTTACTTCTACATTCTTACTTTTATTATCGGGTTCGGCGCGATGGTGCTTGTCGGGCAGGATGTTGTTAGCAGTTTCGATAAAGGTGGAAATATGGGGGCGCTTCTTCTTTCTGAAGCAGTGGGTGGACAATTCTTCTTGGGTTTTATTGCCGCCGTTGCATTTGCTACGATATTGGCCGTAGTTGCCGGACTAACGCTTTCAGGCGCTTCTACACTTTCACACGATTTGTATGTTAACGTTATTAAAAAGGGTAAGGCAGATGAAGCTGGCGAAGTTAAAGTGGCTAAAATTGCCACGTTGTGTATTGGAGTTCTTGCTATTCTGCTCGGACTCCTTTTTAAAGGACAGAACGTTGCTTTTACAGTTGGTTTGGCTTTTGCTATTGCCGCAAGCTCCAACTTCCCATCGCTCGTACTCTCTATCTTTTGGAAAAACTTTACTACTAAAGGCGCCGTCGCATCCATTATTGCTGGCGCTAGCTTTGCCGTTATCTTGATAATTTTAAGTCCGACTGTTTGGGTGGATATCTTGAAAAATGACGAAGCAATTTTCCCTTTAAAAAATCCTGCATTATTTTCAATGACCGCCTCCTTCTTAGTGGGGATAATTGTTTCGTTATATAAAAAAGAACCCGAAGCTCAAAATAAATTTGAGGATGAAAAACTTAGAACCTATCTTGGAATAGGAGCAGAATAATTATGAAACATATTATTATATTCAGCTTTTCACTGCTGATTTTATTTAACGCATTCGCGCTATCACAGCATGAAAAATCAGATTTCGGAATTTCTTTATCTGGGTTTGTTAAAACAGACCTTATCTTCGATTCTCGACAAACAGTAAGTTTGCGAGAGGGGCACTTCCTCCTTTATCCTGCAAATGAATCTTTAGATAAGAATAATGTGGACATCAACGAAAAAGCAAACTTCAACATCCTCGCTATACAAACTCGGATGGCTGGAAAAATTACCGGACCTGACGCATTCGACGCAAAAACATCGGGGATGATTGAAGGAGAATTTTTTGGAACTTCCGACGGCGATATTAACGGTTTCAGACTGCGCCATGCTTATACAAAATTAGACTGGGATAACACTTCTTTTTTGGTGGGACAAACCTGGCATCCGATGTTTGTAACGGAAGTATTTCCCGGAGTTGTTTCATTCAATACCGGGGTGCCATTCCAACCATTTTCAAGGAATCCCCAACTCCGTATAACTCAATCGTTAGGCGATTTGAAAGTAATTGCAGCCGCTGTCACACAGCGCGACTTCCAAAGTTATGGTCCAGGCGCTAAAGGTGATTCGGTTCAGAATTCTTCCTATTTGCGAAATTCTGTTATTCCAAACTTGCACTTACAGCTTCAATATAAAACAGGGGAAAATATTATTGGCGCCGGCGCAGATTACAAAAAACTTACTCCCCGTCTGGCAACGACGAAAAACCTTAAAACAAATGAATCTATAAATAGTTTCTCGGCAATCGGTTATATCAAATTAAACTTAACACCGTTCACAATTAAGGCTGAGGGAGTTTACGGAGATAATCTATCTGATATGCTGATGTTAGGAGGATACGCCGCAAAATCTATTGATACATTAACCGGCTTCGAAGCATACACTAACCTTGGTTGTTACTCTGTTTGGGGGGAATTAGTTTACGGCAAGGAGTTGGAACTTGCAGTTTTTGGAGGGTATTCAAAAAATTTAGGCGCGAAAAATAATATTGAGAAAAAATATTATGCAAGGATAAATAATATAGATAACTTATTTAGAATTTCGCCGCGAATTCAATGGAACTCAGGAAAGACGAGAGCAGCAACAGAGCTTGAATACACTGCTGCGGCTTACGGCATTCCGAAAGATAACAACAAAGGTTTGGTCGAACAAACAAAACTAATTACAAACCTCCGGCTTTTATTGGCGGTATATTATTTCTTTTGAAAACCATGTTTTTACTTCTCTTCTGCCATGTCGTTAATTTGTATGGATTCTGAATATTTTTGTAAAAATTCGATTATAGGTTGTGCTGTTGTAAATTTCATCAATTCTATTCTTAACATCGAAATGTTCGGATGCTCTCTCAAGTAACCATTATAATGTTTACGAATTTCTAAACATGCTTTACGTTCACCTTTATAATTAACAGCAAGCTCGAGATATTCGATAAGAAGTCGAATCCTTTCATATAAAGAAGAAGGTGGCAGTAGGTTGCCCGTTGAAAGATAATGTTTGATTTCTCGGAAGATAAATGGATTTTGTATGGCACCTCGTGCAACCATAATTCCATCACAACCGGTAATATTGAAAACATTCTGAGCAATTTCAGCGGAGTCAATTCCACCATTAACGATGATTGGAATTCTAACAGCATTCTTTATTTTTGGAATTAATGAATAATCGGGTGAACCTTTTTGACCTTGAGCTCTTGTTCGGCAGTGAATCGTCAGGGCTTGAGCACCTGAATCCTCAACCATCTTAGCGATATCTACAATCTGAATTGATTTATCATCCCAGCCAAGTCGAGTTTTCACAGTTACTGGAAGTTTAACAGCCTTAACGACAGACGAAATGATTTGTCGCATCGTTGCAGGTTCTCTGAGTAGTCCAGCGCCTGCACCTCGCCCCACAACTTTTCGTACCCAGCAGCCCGCATTGATATCGATAAGATCAGGTTGCAACTCCTCAGCCATCTGAGCAGCCCTTTCCATTGATGTAACTAGGTTTCCATATATTTGGATTCCTATAGGTCTTTCGTGAGGAAGGAAAAACATTTTCTGTTTTGTTTTTTCAGAATTTCGGAAAAGTCCTTCGGAATTAACAAACTCGGTAAACATTAGATCGGCACCTAAACGTTTGCAGATAATGCGAAATGATATATCTGTTACGTCTTCCATCGGAGCGAGTACGATCGCCTGCGGTATGTTTAAATTACCGATCTGCATAATTCTTCATTATTAAACTATTCAATTTAATTCTGGAATGCAAACAAAAAGCCCAATCCTCTTAATCTGATTGGGCTTTGAAAAAATATTTTATGATATTTTATTTCATTAACATAATTTTTTGGACAGATGAAAATTCATCAGCGGTTACGC
>CAYYIJ010000073.1:0-11432 GCA_964471945.1 uncultured Chlorobiaceae bacterium | reverse complement strand
CTCATCAACCAATTTAACAATCTCAGGTTTCATTACCAAAGGTTCAGGGTAGCCGAGTTTCCATGTTGCGTTGATGCACATTATTGGAATTTCTTACCTACTCAAAATTTTCTCGATTAACGGTTTCAGTCTCTCGATCTCTTCTATTGACAATTTACTTATTGTATTGATGTTTAACTCTGTAATACCGAAATCCTTAAAATACCATATATCATCATCTTCTGTCGATTTATTATATCCTAATTTATTTACAAGTATTGACTGTACTGAAGCCTCATAAAAATTCTCCTTTAACAAGGTAGATCTTCCTAGAATCCACAACGAAGAATATATGACCATCTTTTGGCTTGCTTCGTCATAATAAATTCCAAACTCTAAAGTTAGTATTCCACGATCGAGAATCCATTGTATACCAGAACATGTGTCAATGCCGCCTTTTCTTTGCCATGTGTAAAATGGATGTTTTAAACCATCGCCTAATGACTCTGCCCAAGAATTATACTTTTCACCTAAGATGATAGTCAGTTGTGAAGTTAATTTTCTTAAATTTTGTCTTTGTGTAGTTGCTGTACGATTAACCGGCTCAGTTTTAATTTTAATATCTTCTTCATCTGCAAACATTTTATGTACAAGGAGAAACTGTTCTTCTGCGGTAGTTCCAAATAGGTCGAATCTTATACACTCTATGTCAAGCCCAGTGTCTCTCAAGTACTCCATTGAGTTTAATAGATCCGGCGGAAATTCTTGAGCAAACAAAACATTTACTATCTCATTATCAAATCTAATCTCAGGTTCTTGTCCGAAAAATTGCGTAAACGCCTCTGACAAGTTTCTGTATTGAATATTATATTTTTCGAAGTAGTTCTTTGCGATGTTTTCTATTTCTCTTTCCGATAATTTGCGTAGCCATGAGGAATATTCTAGAATTTGAGCAAGTATCTCACGTGGGGCGTAACCACGTTTTAGTTCAATAACTATTAATCGCCTAAAGCTGTCAATAGCAAGTAAGTCCAGTATTTTGCCTGTTGCTGTTTTTAGCTGACGTCCGATGTATAGTATTTTTTCTCCAAGTATTAGCTCATTGTTTTTATGAAGAAGCTCTTCAATTTCTCTTTCTAGAATATCACCTTCTTTGCAAGCGATAGAGTTAGCAACTGAATCTTTATTTATTCGGTAAAGAAAACTCATTGTGCATCTCCTTAATTATTAAACATAAATACTATTTGTCATGTTGAGCGAAGCGAAACATCTAACTCTATAGGATAAAGATTCTTCACTCCACTTCGTTTCATTCAGAATGACGGGGCTATTCATATCATTCATCGCTCAAGTCTTTCCATTCGGGATTCATAGATTCAATTAATGAAATCTTTCTACTTCTCAACCAACCTTTTATTTGTTTTTCTCGCGCTATTGCCGCTGATGCATCGGTGTTCGTATCATAATAAACCAGTCTCTTACAATTATATTTACTCGTAAATCCACGAACTAATTTATGCTTATGTTCATAGACCCTGCGCTCAAGATTGTTCGTAACGTCAGTATATAAAACACCGTTTTTACGATTTGTCATAATATATACATAGAAGTTTTTCATTCCTGTGTTTCAGATTCTTCGCTCCGCTCAGAATGACAGCGAAGCTGTCACTTCCAAATCTTTTCCCATTTCTCATCAACCAATTTAACAATCTCAGGTTTCATTATCAAGGGTTCAGGGTAGCCGGGTTTCCATGTTGCGTCGATGCCCATCGTTCCTTTATAAACTGGAGAAATGCCTACCAGGCTCTGCTCACGAAAGATTACATCTCTCTCGCAATCGAAGCGGGTGAAAACTCCCCAGATGTAATTCTCTTGATCGTGTATGTCAACATCAGGGCTGACAGCAGTAATAATTTTTAGGTTACTTAACTCAGGGAGTAAGAGGAGTTTTTTTAGTATATCTTTTCCTATGGAGTGTTGGAGTGATGGAGTGGCGGAGTCCGCCTCGAGCGGATGTATCGGTGAGTCGACTTTGACTATGAGAATTGTGTTTTCTACTAGATTAACATCGAGAATTCTTCTATCGTAAGCTGTGAGCGTAGAGTGTAGAGCCGAGAGATCATTTACTCTATGCTCTCTGCTCTCTGCTCTCTGCTTTTTTGTGGCGTCGATAATCATCTTGCTTCCAAGATTCATTTTATAACTTGTGAAGTCGAGTGTATCGAGCGGGACTTTAGGAATCATTATGAAATCGTAATGCGGATCGAAGTTGTCACGGATTTCTCTCAGCACAGAGTGCCAATTTTTAACATCAACTCCGGCAGAAACGAGTACCATGCACTTTGTGAGTGAAAGCTGGTCGGTGCCCATCATGCCAAGTGCAGCTTTGATTGCTTCTTTCTGATACCGCTGCTCGATTGAAGCGACGAGTAGATTATGAAATCCTGCTTCGTAGTACGCCCATATATCAGAGACCTCTCTGTGAATAAGCTTGATGAGCGGACCGAGCATTTGCTGTGTTGCATTTCCTAAAAATTTATCTTCCATCGGAGGCTTGCCTACAACTGTTGCAGGATAAATTGGATTGCGACAATGAGTGATTGCTCTTAGGTGAAATACCGGAAACTCCGATGAGGCAGAATAATGTCCGAAGTGATCACCGAAAGGTCCTTCCATCCGTCTTTCTTTGTGCGGAACAATTCCCTCTAAAATAAATTCAGCATTTGCTGGAACGTTGATGGAAATTCTTTTCCCCTTTGTGAATTCAACTCGTTTGTTCTGGAGAAATCCGGCAAACATTGCTTCATCGATTCCTTCCGGCAGTGCCGCAACAGTTGCAAGGGTGAGCGCGGGGGAAGTTCCGAGTGCAACTGCAATCTCAAAATCTTTTCCCATCTTCTCGGCATAATAATAATGAAAGCCGCCGCCTTTTTGAATTTGCCAGTGCATTCCGGTTGTCGATTTATCGAACACGTGCATGCGGTAAATGCCGATGTTTCTTCTGCCCGTTGCAGGGTGATAAGTGATCACCTGTCCATAAGTAATGAACTTTCCACCATCTCCCTGCCAGCAAATTTGAATTGGGAGAGCATCAAGACTTGGTTCTACGACTAATTCTTGTGAGATACCAGAAGAAACTTGTTTCGGTCGGACTTTAAGAAATTGTTTGACGATTTGTTTATTATCAAGAAGTGCTTTTAGTGTCGGAGGAAATACACTTTCAAGAAAATTTATTAACTCGCTTCCGATTTTTTCCGGATGCCTTCCGAGAGCAATCTCGATTCTTTTTTCACTTGCAAAGTGATTGATGACAAGAGGATACTTAGATCCTTTAGGTCGTTCAACAAGCAAAGCAGGTTTGCCTTCTTTGATTGCTCGTCGTGCAATTTCTGTTAATTCAAGCGCAGGATCGATTTCAATTTGTGTGCGATGAAGTTCTCCTGCACTCTCTAATGTTTTTAGATAAGACTGAAAATCGTAGAATGGCATTAGCCGTTATGGTTTAAGTTGATTCTGTTGTGCTTTGGGTAAATGCTCAATTAGGTGTTTGTGCGTCTCTGCGAGACGAAATATATCTGACAAATCTTTTTGTTTTTTACTGAGTCTTCTTTCCGGGTCATTGTAAGCCCAAAGTTTCCCTTTAAGAAGATCCTCCAGCTTTGCAACTTGGATTTTGTACCCGAGTACATCCTTTTTCACAGCCCGCTTAATAAACGATTGATACCGTTCATCAGTTTGAATTTGTATACGCAGGTCGGAAAACTTTACGCTAATGTTAACGCTATGCTTCTGTCTCATTGTTTTGTATCCCTTCGGCAGGGAATCAAGAAGTTTAGCAATTTTTGTTGAGATAACGACAATATCCATATCCAAACTGACAACCGGTTCAGCGTAAGCATTTACCGCCAAACCTCCGATAAGGCAATACTGTATTTTTTGTTCTTTGAGAATATTTATGAATTCGAGTAGAAAATCCCTCTTACTATGCGAAATATTATTGATGAATTGTTTACCTGTCATGGCATATTACTCCAATTCCTCTGACCGCCAACCCTTTTTGTTTCCAATATTTAATACATTCAAAAGCTTATCTGTAAATGCTTGAACGTACTCATCGACTGTCTTCGGTACGAAATATAGCGGCGGAGAAATCGGCATGATTATAGCACCTGCTTGAGAAAGTTTAGTACATTGTTCAAGCGTGATTGTTGATAATGGGGTCTCTCTAACACAAAGTATGAGTTTGTATCGTTCCTTCAAAGCAACCTGTGCGGTGCGTGTAATGAGTGTGTCACAAATACCCGAAGCAATTTTTCCGATTGTGTTAGTCGAGCAAGGAATAATCACGAATGCATCGAACTTATTCGAGCCGGAAGCAGTTGGTGCTGTTAAATCATCGTTCGAGAATTGTCGCTTCACAAACGGCTGTAAATCTTTCTCAGTCATTTTCATTTCATCGTTCAGCAATGCCTTTCCCCATTTGCTGACGATAAGAAATTTATCCGCTGTGCACCTCTTGAGGAAATCAACTGCGTACACTGCGCCAGACGAGCCGGTAATCGCGACAATAATTTTCACCTTACTATCACCCCGGTAATTATCATAGCGAAAACTACGAATCCAAGCCCAGCGTTAATTTTAAAGAAAGCCAAATCGACATTCATCGCTTTAATGTGTTCTATCCATAACAATATTCCAGTGAGAAAGAGAGACGGAAGAGCATAAATAGTTTGTATCGATGTTAGAAAAAGAAACACAAGCGATACAAAGCCGACAATGTGAAATATAGCGGAGTATCTGAGTGCTTTGTTACGACCAAACTTAGATACAAAAGAATGAAGATTTTCTTTCCGATCAAACTCTTCATCGAGCGTGGCATAAATTATATCGAATCCCGCACCCCACATCACCGTGAATAAACAAAGCAGAAATGGTGGAAGTAAATTATGGAACGATGGCGATACAGCGAACCAGCCACCGAGCGGCGCCATCGCTATTCCCAAACCAACACCAAAGTGTGCAAAGATTGTAAATCGCTTCATGTATGGATAAATGACAAAAACAATCAGCGGAATTGGTGAAAGCAGTAAACAAAAAGTAGATATTAATGCTGCAGAACCGAAATACAAAATGAATCCAGCAAGAAGAACCATGAAAGCTTCGAGAAGAGACATCCTTCCGCTTGGTAGCTCACGATTAGCAGTGCGTGGATTTTTCAGATCAATATTTCTATCAATAATACGATTGAGCGCAAATGCCGCGGTGCGTGCCCCAACCGCCGCAAAAAGAATCAGAATTAGTAACCTAATTGAAGGTATGGAACTCGAACCTAAAATAACTCCACTATAAATGAGTGGTAAGGTGAAAAGTGTGTGTTCTATCTTTACAAACCTAAGAAGTTTTTGCACATCCAATAAATTTTCAATTTATAAGTATGTGAAAATATAGAAAAAAAGAGAGTGCTAAGCAAAAATTGTCTAACGTACTGATGTAAAATATTGAAGTTGATACTGTATAGCTGCTTTAACAAAGTCGCGGAACAATGGATGTGGATTTGTTCCCCTAGATTTCAATTCTGGGTGGAATTGACTGGCGATAAACCACGGATGGTTTGGTAATTCGAGAATTTCAATTAAGTCGTTTGTCGGACAAATGCCGCTGAACACCATTCCATTTTTTTCTAATAATTCTTTAAACGAGTTGTTAACTTCATATCGATGACGATGGCGTTCATTGATAAGCTCTTTCTTATAAGCTTTAAAAGTTTTAGTTCCTTTTAATATTCGACACGCATAAGAACCGAGCCGCATTGTTCCTCCGTAGGAAGTTACATTTTTTTGTTCAACCATTAAATCGATAACATTTTGATCTGTCTTTTTGAACTCAGTGCTATTTGCACGCTGAAGACCGCAGACGTTTCTTGCAAACTCAACAACTGCACATTGCAGCCCGAGACATATTCCAAAAAATGGAATCTTTTTTTCTCTTGCATATTTAATTGCAGAAATTTTTCCTTCGATGCCGCGCTCACCGAACCCAGGTGCAATTAACAAACCGGAAACTGACATTAGATATTTTTCATGTCCCTCTTTTTCGATATCCTCAGCTCGAACCCAAGATAACTTTACCCTTACATTATTGGCTGCTCCTGCATGAATAAATGCTTCAGTGATACTTTTATAAGCATCCTGATGCTCGGTGTATTTTCCACAAACGACTATCGAAACCTCATCCTTTGGATTCTTTATACGATCAACAAATTTTTTCCATTCCTTTAGATTCGGCTTCGGGCATGTGAGGTCTAATTTCTCTAAAACAATTTCATCAATGCCTTCATTAGCGAATTGAAGCGGCACAGCATAAATCGTTGCAGCATCATGAGCGTCTACGACAGAATCAACAGCGACATTTGTAAAGAGCGCAATTTTTTCTTTGACCTCGCGAGTAAGAGGAGCTTCGGAACGGCAAATGAGAATATCCGGCTGTATGCCAATCTCTAGCAAAGTTTTAACACTGTGCTGTGTGGGTTTTGTTTTAATTTCACCTGCATGCTTTATGTACGGAACAAGCGTAACATGCGCACATATCGCATTATTCTTGCCTTTTGAAAACATAAATTGCCGCATTGCTTCAAGGAACGGTAAACTTTCGATATCACCAACCGTACCTCCGATTTCCGAAATTATGACATCATACTTCCCGGTTTTTGCAAGCGTTTCAAATCGGCGTTTTATTTCATCAGTAATATGAGGAATAACCTGGACAGTTGTGCCTAAGTAATCGCCTCTACGTTCTTTTGAGAAAACCTCATGGTAAATCTGACCTGTTGTTGAGTTATTATTTTTTGTCATATCAACACCAAGGAAACGTTCGTAATGTCCAAGATCGAGGTCGGTTTCCGCCCCATCATCGGTTATATAAACTTCTCCATGCTGGTATGGATTCATTGTTCCCGGATCGATATTAAGATATGGATCGAACTTCTGTATTGTAACACGTAAACCCCTCGACTTCAAAAGTAATCCGATTGATGAAGCGGCAATTCCTTTTCCTAACGATGAAATAACTCCGCCAGTAATGAAGATGTATTTTATTTTATTTTTTACCACAACTTAAACTTTTATTTTTGACTTAATATTACCAGAGGTAACAATACCTCCTGAAAGGACTAATTTTAAACCCTCTTCGACAGGCATATCGAGAACGCAAGCATTCTTACGAGGAACGAGCACAACAAAACCCGAGGTTGGGTTGGGTGGATTTGGCAGATAAACACTTAACATTTCTTCCGTTGATTCATCTTTTTCGATACTAATCTCATTTGTAACAAAACCGATCGTTTGAAGCCCTAATCGAGGATATTCGACAAGCACGACTTCACGAAACGATCTCCCCTTTTTCCCCGGTTGAAATGCGTTTATTATATCTTTCATTGCTGTATAGATTGTTCGAGCGAGCGGTATAGATGATATCAATCGCTCGAGTAATTTGAATACAGTTCGTGCAAACAGGTTTCGGGACAATCCACCCACAACGAGGATGAGCGCAATCATAGTAATGAAACCGAGACCGGGAATATGACGTTCAAATATTCGGTCGAAAATTGGAGCCGTGATTCCATCTACCGCATTGAAAAGTATATTCAGCACCCAAAATGTTATAACGATCGGGACGATGACAACCAATCCGCGCCCGAACGTACTACGCAAAACTCCCCACAACGTTTGACTATCTTGATTTGTATTCATGATTTATCTTCCTCTTTTAGTTTTATAATATTTCTAACATGAACAGCGTCTTCTATAGTATCCACCGAGATGCTGTCATATTCTGTAATAATTGTTTTCATTTTGCAACCGTTCTCAATAATTCGAAGCTGCTCAAGTTTTTCAATTTTTTCAAGTTTTGATTCACCCCAAGAAAAAAACTTTAATAGAAACTCTTTTCGATAAACATATAAACCGAAGTGTTTAAAATATGAATGCTTCAGATGCCATTGATTTACATCCAATCCATTTCGAAGATACGGGATTGGTGACCGCGAGAAGTAAACTGCAAAACTTTTCCTATCGAGTACAACCTTCACAATGTTAGGATTTATAAGATCATCTGCATTAGTTATCTTTTTTATAGCAGTGCTAACATGAATTGCTGAATCTTGAATCAATGGTGCGATCGTTTCATCTATCATCTGTGGTGCGATCACGGGTTCATCGCCTTGAACGTTGACGATAATATTAGCATCGTCCAGATTGCGTGCGGCGTGTGCAATCCGGTCGCTGCCCGATTTACAATCAACAGGAGTTAGAATAGCTTCGCCGCCGAAACTTTTAACTTTTTCGATAATTATCTCATGATCTGTCGCTACGATTACCCGATTTACTAATGAAGATTTTTTCGTCTGTTCATATACTCTCTGGATCATCGGCTTGCCGCATAGATCAACAAGTGGTTTAATGGGTAATCGAGTAGACCCATGTCTTGCTGGTATTATTGCGACGATGTTCAATGGTGTAGTCGTGTTATTCATTCATTAGATTCTTTTGTATAATCTCATAAACTTTATCTCTCAATGCTAATTCGTTTTCTTTCCCTTCACTTTGCTGGGGTTCTAACGGATCCGCCAACGTTAAAGTAATAATTCCGGGTCTGATCCTTAGCGAATGTTTTGGAAGAATTTTATAACTGCCATTGATTGTTACCGGTACGATAGGCACACCAGCTTTGGCTGCAAGGTTGAATGGACCGCGCTTGAATTGCTGTAACTTTCCATCGGGCGAGCGTGTTCCTTCTGCGAAGAGTATAACCGATGTACCGCCGCGAATTTTTATTGCCGCATTCTCTAAACTTTGTACCGCTTCCTGTCCCCTTGATCTGTCGATGCTGATATATGTTCTGTTAAATTTTAGCGACCAGCCGAAAATAGGAATTTTGGACAGCTCTTTTTTATAAACGAGCCGGATCTGATCAGGTATTCCAACAATAATTGCAGGTATGTCGAATTGACTATTATGATTCGATATGTATATATATCTTTGGGTTTTGCTTAAATGCTCAATACCATTTGTTAGAACCCGCACTCCACAAACTAATAATATCCCACGAGACCAAATTTTTGCCACCCCGTGATAAGTTTTTCCTGTTCTATCGAACGGAGTAACCAACAAAGCCGCGATTGCCATAATAATGGTATAAAAAACAACCGTAACAATTTTGAGCAATGAGAGCAACATCCAGTTATAAACGCTGTGGTTTATTTCGCGGTTGGCAAAGAGGAAGTAGATAAATCAAGGAAGTAAAATATTTCATATAACATTCCATCAGGGATCCTTTTCTTTCTTTGTACTACATCGTTGTTTGATAAAATTACGAAATGTACAATTGAAAAGCAAAAAGAAAAGCTGACCCATATTAATCATGGATCAGCTCATAGTTTAACGAAAGAACGAAAAATCAGCGGAGTAATAACATTTTCTTCGCATCTGTAAATACTGAGCGGGTTGAAGCACCTGTGGTTAGTTTGTATATGTACAAACCACTCGATAAATTCTCAGCGTTAAACGATGCCGACTTGTATCCTGCTTCTTGCATTTCGTTCACAAGAGTTGCTACTTCACGACCAAGGATATCGTACACCTTCAACGTTACATGTGCATCCACAGGTAAAGAATAGTTGATTCGGGTAACAGGATTAAATGGATTCGGATAATTTTGGGAAAGTTGATATTCTCTCGGCATTTCAAATAAACTTGCCTGTTCAGGTGATAACGTATCGTTTATAGATATCGATGAACTCCTGAGTATAATTCCAAGCTCCAATGCCGATGCTAACATTTCCATCGCTGCGGGACTTATCATTCGACCACGAGTACCCATTGCTGTATATGTCGAGCGGGCATTTGCAGTATCACCGATTGCAATGTAGGCATTAACTTTTTGAACATTACAATACATCCACATTTCATCACCCGAATTAAGTGCAAGAACAGCATTTGCAATATTAATAGCCGAGTTGTATTCTTGCAAGTCCATCTTTGCCTGAATACGATATGCAGCTGCAAGAGAGCGCATACGTGTTGATGGTGACCTTGTTTGCAGCATCGATAAATATGATTGCCATGTTGTGGTTAATGAATCGGGTAATATCTCATTAGGTTGTATCTTCGTTGATAGAAGATGAAGCGCATATAGCGAAGCATTAGGATTTTCTTTGATTTGTTTTATAAGATGTCGTATATACCAGATTTCCCTGTCCGATGGAGGATAAAGGTTCATGGTTTCTCTACGAGGCGAGTCTTCGACCTCTGGCGGAGTTGTCTGTTCTGGTGGATTAGATGCAAGCCATTTTTGCATAGTGCAGAGGTAAAGAGAGTGGTCAACATTCCCTAAGAATCCATTAGGATCTGGTGGACAACTTCCCCAATAGTTTAATTGTGCTTTAACGGTTGATGTTGTTTGATTGTTTACCAATCTTCCGTTGAATGTAAAAGAGTTATAGATGTTGTTGTATCCCGCGTTGTTACGAGTGCAGTAAATGGGCCAGCAACCTGAAGTGCCAACAGTTTGTATTTCAATAGGACAATCATACCCACAGATGTATCTAACTCGTTCGCCTAAATAAGCTGTACCACCGTTGATTAAATAAAATTCTCCTCCTCCATTATTACTTATTGTGTTTCTACCAGAGCTGCTGCCATCATAGCTCAGTGTCGTCCAGCTTGATGTACCATCTACATAAATACCCGGACAAGTATTATTACGCACTTGTGAATAGTAAAGGTATGCTTTTGAATTGCCTACATAAATTCCGTTGCAGCTATTTGTAATACTTGTTTGATACAACTCGATACTTGAATTCGATAGTGCAATTCCTGAGCCATTATTTCTTACTGTGCAGTAATGTAAAAAGAGTTTTTTGTTGCTTGTACCCGTATTTATGCCCCAAACCCCATAACAATGATTATTCTCGATTGTTGAATATTTCAAAAAATGTGTATTAGAGTTTTGTGCGACGATACCATATGTTCCATACCATAAGTTGCAATATTCGAGGGTGTCGGGTCCTCCATTAAGATAAATTCCACTCCAATCACCCCGTGATGGTGTTGCGCTTAATGAAGTAAAAGTTATTGGTTGTGAAGATGTGCCTTTTGCAATCAGTTTACCATTTACTAGAAGTTTTTTACCTGCTGCAAATTTAACCGTAGTACCAGCGAGAATTGTTAGTGTTGTTCCAGTTTTGATTGTAAAGTTTTCACTGACATTAACAGTTTTACCAATCCCCCCAAGAGTGGTGCTGTAGTTTTGAATTACATATTTTACAGCTCCATATGCATCAATCCTTCCAGCACCGTATACATTATCTTTACCAATTGTACCGAGGTCTTTAGCGTTAGTCTGAATTATTTTTGATATTTCATTAATTGGTAAATCATCGTTTGAAATTGGTAATT
>CAYYIJ010000072.1:0-11492 GCA_964471945.1 uncultured Chlorobiaceae bacterium | reverse complement strand
CACAGCTCAAAAATTTCTTTTGGAGAACAATTACAGATGGTAACAAATAAATTTAATATCGCACTCTTTTTCACTATTTTCTTAATGGGATTACACCTTCTTGGATATCTCTATCCAAGCTGCTTTACATGGGGTTTTCATGCTTTAGGTTTCCTACCTCTACATGTATTTTTAATTTATTTGGCATTTTGCGTTCTAATAATTCTACATATTTCAAAACGAGATATAACACCTCTGATACAAAATATCTCCACATTTATGGCAAACAAACCTTATCACTTCTTGGGTATAATCAGTGGAATATTTATAATCATTGCAATAATTTTACGGGTTAAAGTACCACTACTTGGTGACGGTTTCTTTCTCGTGAAGAATTTTTCAGAAGTGTTTCGCGATGTATCACCCTTGTATCCACGTAATGAACCATTAGCAACTTTCTACTTTTACCTGATAAGTTCTTTTATCAACCCCTCTACATTCAATGCTTTTTTACTCTCTTTTCTTTTATCTGATATAATTTTAGGAATCGGCTTTATAATCACTACCTTTTTTATTATCCGGAACCTTTTCACCGACAGCAACGATCAATTTTTAGCGTTCTGTTTTGTTCTTGTTCTCCCTTATATGCAGCTATTCTTTGGATATGTAGAAACCTATGGGGCAGTTTTAGCTGCCTTATCATTATTTATCCTCATGACGATTTTATATCTTAAACAAAAAATATCTTTTATTTCATTGCCATTCTATTTCCTTCTCTTGGTGCTAACACATTACCTCGGACTTTTATTATTGCCCTCGCTATTATATTTATCATACATCGAATATAGAAGCAGTCGGATAAAAACGATCATGAAAGGATATGGAATATTGCTAGTGGTTGTTTTAATTCTTCTTATCATGATTAATTTCGATACAAAAGTATTTTCAGCAGGGGTTCCCCACAGCCATTTTTTACCACTCATATTGAGTCAAGACCCGATCGAGACTTATTCTGAGGTTTATACACTTTTATCACCGTTTCATATTTTGGATATTATTAATTTTCTCGCATTGCTTTCTCTATCTTCATTTTTCTTTATTGCCTTTTCAGCTTTTCGAGACAAAAAAGTCTTATTTCAAACAGATGTGAGTAAATTTCTCACGATTGCGATTATTCCAGTGTTTTTATTATTACTCATAGTTAAATACGACCTTGGAGCGGCGAAAGATTGGGATGTGTTAGCCCCATTCTGGTTTCTCTTAGCTTTATTGGCAGTATTCTTATTTTTAAAAATCAAAACTGCTGATACAATAAAAATTTTCACGCTGATTCTCGTAATCACAACAATCAATTCATTCAGTTATTTTATTCTGAATGCTACAACACAACATAGTATTCAACGATATAAGTCTCTCTTAAATAAACGTGTTCTTTCCAATTTTGGATATTACGCATCTACACTTTCATTGGTATTATATTATCATCAGGTAAAAGATAGCACTGGACCGATTGAGTTGTGGGAAGAATATACCACCGTATTTCCTTTCGATAGAAAAGGATACCAAAACATCGTTACGAACTTACAAAAATTTGGTATTGACAGTTTGAATCACATTGAGCGGACTTATCTAAGATGGCTCGAAAATATCCCTGATGATTCAATCGCCTATGTAGAATATTCGCGCCTTTGTCTCGACGGTGGAAATTATTTTTTCCAAAATCAAAAATTAGATGATGCTAAGCTGTATTATTTAAAAGCCATTTATGTTGATGGAAACTTCGAGAGAGCATATAATAACTTAGGAAGTGTGTACGCTCAAGAGGGAAAAACCGACACAGCTATCGTCTTATATAATAGAGCAATCGAACTCGACTCGCTTTATTCTGATCCTTACTTCAATCTCGGAAATGTATACGAGGATCTCGGAAATACTAAGAAAGCGAATGAATGGTTTCAAAAAGCAGCGGAACTAGGTAATCAGCAAGCAAAAGATTTACTTACACAAAAATCTAATTTACACTAATCCAGTATTTTGTTATATTCAATATACTTATGAATAAAAAAATCTTTGTAGCCGTTGCCGGAAATATTGGCTCCGGGAAATCTTCATTAACACGGATGCTGAGCAAACAATATGGTTGGAAATCGTTCTATGAGTCTGTTGATGATAATCCTTACCTCGCAGATTTTTATGCTGATATGAGCCGCTGGTCGTTTAATTTACAGGTATATTTTCTCTCGAAACGATTCAACGATCATAAAAAAATTGTAGATGGTAATGAAAGTGTGATCCAAGATCGTTCGATTTATGAAGATGCAGAAATTTTTGCACGGAATTTACATGATATCGGTAAGATGGATAATCGCGACTATGCGAATTATATTGAATTATATAAAGTAATGATGCAGTATTTACAGCCCCCCGATATTCTTATCTTTCTCGATGCACGAGTTGATACATTGCTGAAACAAATCGCACGAAGGGGAAGGAATTATGAACAAAGCATTCCCCGTAGTTATCTTGAACAATTAAGTTTGCTTTATAAAGAATGGATAGGGAATTATAAATCAGGCCACTTACTTATCATTCCATCGGATGAAGTTGATTTCGTTCACGAACGGTGTGATTTTAATCGTATGCTGCTTCTTATCCAAGGAAAATTAATGGAGATTGGATTTGTTACTGAAGTATACTTAAACGCCGGGAATATTCCTTCGGGCTTTCGAGTAAGCTGATTGCAGCTTTTACCTGACTATCAATCTTTAACGCCTCTTCGATTCTACCCCGCTCACCCTTATATCGACTCATTACTTCGGGCTTGATTGCTGCGATAACCTCATCACGGTACCTGATCACACTGGTTGATTTTTCTTCCTGAAGATGTAGCTTCAATTTCTCGATCTCACCACGAATTGAAGGACTTGATTTACATTTCTTGGCAGCGTCGCAAAGCTCCGTTAATTTTGTTTCTACCTCATCTTGATAAGTAAATTTTTGTTCATTCAAGAATTGTTGAAATTCTATTAACAGCGAATCGGATTGAAACTCTTTGGTCGTATCTCTATGAGTTGACGCATACCATGTTGCGAATTTGAAGAACATTGATCTTCGATTCAACTCGTTGTAATAAGAACTATGTTCCATTTCGTTCACCACCGTATCTGGTTGAATGCCGCCTGCTTCCAGTTCAAGCCGACCTTTCAGTGTTTTAAATTTTCTTTTAAGACTATCCGGTATCGGAGTAACGATGCCGGCTTGGTCTTTCTTTGCATAATCAATTTCCTGAATGCATCTGCCGCTTGGTGTGTAATATTTTGCCGTTGTTATCTTCATCTGGGTATTGTAAATTAAAGGAATGATAGTTTGTACTAATCCTTTACCGAATGTTCTGGTACCAAGCACTATACCTCTGTCTAAATCCTGGATCGCCCCTGCAACAATTTCACTTGCACTAGCACTTTGCCGGTTTACAAGTACAATTATCGGTAATTCGGGAAATATCGGTTCTTCGGTGGCAAAGTATTTTTTCTCTGATTCCAGGTGGCGACCCCGAATACTAACAATCAAACTTCCTTTGGGTAAAAATTTCTCAACGATATCTACCGCAGCATCGAGTAGTCCGCCAGGATTATCTCGTAGATCAAGAATTATTCCCCTGACATTCCCCTTTAGTTTCAAATCTTTTAAAGCTAACCGCAATTCATCACCAGCTCCGCGCGAGAACCTCTCAAGCCGTATATATCCAATTCCATCATCAACAAAATCAACGTAAGTGATATTCTTCAGTTGTATTTCCTCTCGAACCAGAACGAATTCTAAAGGTTTTAGCTCTCCTTCACGGTCTATTTTGATATGAACTTCGGTGCCAGGTTCTCCCCTTGTTAAAGATCGGATATTCTCCGGTTTCATTCCCACAACAGATTTGCCATCGATCTCTAAAATTTTATCGCCCGGAAGAACTCCTTGACGCTGTGCCGAGTAACCTTCCATCAACGAAATAATGATGATATTTCCATCTCGAATCCCGATCGATACCCCGATACCACCATATTTCCCAGCCGTAATCAATTCAACTTCATCTGCTTCTTTTTCACTGATGAAATTTGTATAGGGATCAAGCGTTCCAAGAAGACCATCAATCCCGGCTTCCATCAATTTTTCAGGATCGACTTCATCAACATAATTCATGGTGATTTCTTTATATACACGTCCGAATATATCAATGCCTTTATTTATTTTAAAGAAATAATCTTGATCTGAAAATTTGAATCCTGCAAGAAATCCACTCAAAACAATAACTAAAAAAATAAATCCGGCAGTAATACGCTTCATTTTTTTTTCCATATTAGATAATCCTTTTTCCGATAATGCTCCAAAGTTCATTATGTATAACATCGACCGGACGTTTCCCGTTCACAATAATGAACCGCGTAGATTCTTCTTGTGCGAGTGTCCAGTATCCATCACGTACCTTTCTAAAGAATTCACGTCCCGAGGACTCCATGCGATCAACCGAAACTCCTGAAGCTTCCTGTCGCTTGAATATTTCATCAATATCGATATCAACAAAAATCGTGAGGTCGGGAACTATCCCTTCAATCGCTATCTTATTGACCGCTAATACTTCAGCAAGTTTAAGAGTCCGACCATATCCTTGATAAGCTGTAGTGGAATCATAAAAACGGTCACAGATAACAATTTTTCCCACTCTGAGCGCGGGACGGATAACTTCACTCACCAATTGTGTCCGAGCAGCAGAAAATAGAAATAATTCTGTCTTTTGGGTAAGTTCGTTGTGTTGTTTATCAAGAAGAATTGCTCGGATTTTTTCTGAAATGGAGGTTCCACCCGGCTCACGGATAAACAGCACGGCTTTATCGGATTGTTTTAATCGTTCGACAAGAAGCTGTGCTTGTGTGGTCTTACCGCAATAATCAAGTCCTTCGAAAGTTATTAACATTTTTGATAGGTATATTGTATTTGTGTGTGTAATTTAATTAAATATTTGTTTTTATTCAAATCCTTGCCTCTCTCTTGGTTTTTCAGTATGTTATCGATACCGAATGAAAAAGGAACGAATAAAACCACGAAAGAAGAAACAAAAATCGGCACATCCTCCTCGCCCAACCCTTGTATCCCCCGCAAAACTTGATTCGAGAAAAGAAGATACTGATCTGATTCATAAAGCGCTGCGAGGGAATCAAACTGCATTCGAGCGGTTGATGAAGAAGTACCACGATCAGATTGGTAATCTAATTTACCGTATCACCTACCAAAGAGCACAAGTAGAAGACCTAACACAAGAAGTATTTATCAAGGCGTTTGCATCTCTCAAGAGTTTCAACGAAGAATACGCTTTTTCTACGTGGCTCTATAAAATTGCCACAAACACAAGCATTGATCTACTGCGAAAAAAAAAATTAAGCACTTTTTCTATCAATAAACCGATCATAATGGAAGAAAGTGAGTCAACATTCGAGATACCCGATTCCACATACGAACCCGACAAACACATAATCATAAGGGAGCGATCATTAATTCTTCAAGAGGCAATTAACCAGCTACCAGAAAAATATAAACGGACCATTGTTTTACGTCATATCGAAGAACGAGGCTACAGCGAGATAGCCAAAATATTAAAATTACCCATTGGTACAGTGAAAGCACATATTTTCCGCGCCCGCGAATTGTTAAATAAATACTTGCGTGATAAAATTTCCCATTACTGAAACAATTATTTTTTGATATCGTATCCTTGGTTAGTATGAATCATAATAAAATGTCATATATTCCGTTGATAATTTTTATTTCAATTATTCTTTTAACCCTTGGATTTGTTTTTAAGAAATCAGAAAAGTTTCGAAAAGAGATTAAATCGACAAATGAACAAGAACTCAAAGTAAATATCCAAGCCGGCTTCGGAAATATACGCATTGAACGCGGTACTCCGGCAACGATTCTGCAAACCACAGTCAATGCTGAATTAAAAAACGATCTCGACCGATACTTCGATTATATAATAAGGGATAAAACTGGCTATCTTAATATCAATACAACGGAAACCATTAAGAAAAAATCGAAGAAAAAGGAATATTCATTCCATTTAAGTGAACTAAAAGATAACGATTGGAATATGGAATTTACCGATGTAATCCCCATCTCCTTCGATATCGAACTTGGCATGGGAAGGGGAAATTTGGATATGACAGGTTTGATCGTAAAAGATTTGAATCTTTCAACAGGTGCAAGCTCGGTGATCCTAAGGTTTGATGAGCCAAATAAAACCCTTATCGAAAATCTCACTATCGAATCAGGTTTAAGCAAGTTCAAAGCGTATGGTCTAGGCAATTCTAATTTCCGGCACATGAAATTTGAGGGCGGTGTTGGGAGTTATTTTCTGGATTTCAGTGGAGATCTTGTAAAGGAAGTTGAAGTAAATATCGAAGTTGGATTGGGGTCAATAACAATCTCAGTACCTGATGATGTCGGCGTAAAAATATCCTATGAAAAGAGCTTCATGGCATCGATTGATTTCCCAAAGGATATCAAAGAAAAGGAAGAAGATAACTATTATAGCTCCAATTATCATCAAGCAAAAGGCAGAATCAATATGCACATCGAAGCGGGATTAGGAAGCGTGAATATAAACAGGGATTGAAACCTGAAGCAATAGTGGAGTGGTGATCAACCGTTCTATAAAATACAAACAATATCAGTAGATTTTTTCGGAAATTTAACTTGCATTGGGATTCTATTTAGCGACGAATGTAACGCTTGACAGTTAGCGAGTGTTATAGGGAACAAAAAGGGAGTCGGCGAGTAAACCTAGACATCTTGGTCAAATTTGGAATTGCCGGCAAGCATATAAATGCATGATCAGGGATAAAATTTGCGGCTGCCAAGTTATATGAAGATTTCGTACACTCTCGAAAGTTCTAACATCACAATCTCACAACATCCCACTTCTCTTCCTGATGAACCACTCAACGGCGAGAAGAATAATTACGAGTGCAGCTAAGTATTTCCAGTTCCAAAGCTCTATCTCGTTCGTGTGGATAATTTCGCGTGTTGAAAATTTTAAATCTTGTTCCATATCATTCGCAATCGCACCGGCATTAACGAGGTCATAATATCTTCCTCCTGTACGATATGCAATCTGCTCAAGGAGTGTTTTGTTCATTTTAGTTTCGAGGAATTCAACGTTCGTCTGTCCGACAGAAAATCTTCCCTTATCCTCACCAAACGAACGACCATCAGCTGTCGCTCTCGCAGTAAAAGTGTAATCTCCTTCATTCAAGCCATCTATGGATCCCTCGTACCTGCCATTACCAACCGCATTAAGTGCAAGCTGGATTTTTTCTTTATTATGTTGAAGACCAATAATCACCTCGGCATTATCGACAGGTTTATATTGTTCGTCGTACACTTGACCTGTAAATTCAATTGTTTCTGTCGTTGTGAAAACTTCCTTTACTGGTCCAATCCGAACATTTTTATCCTCTTCCTTAGTTGTGAGCCACCGAACAGCATTAGTGAGTAAGAGAGAGAGAAATTTATCGGTTTGCGAATTTCCTTGTGCGAGAAGCCGCCATCGCCAGATTCCATATCCTGTAATTGCAAACGATTTTTGCCGATTAATATTGCGAAGTATCACGAGCGGCTCATTGAGAAGAATATTTTGAAGCTTCGCATATGCGAGTACATCTGTCTCAGGTTTCGCTCGATAAGTAGTTTGTGCTTTATATATCGGCGGCAACTGATACCATCCATCCACAGTCATCTCTCCACCAAGTGTTACCAGCGGATGTATTTTTTGTCGTTCAGCGATAGATGGTGCTACATACAGCTCACCTTTTTCAATACCCGACCAGCTAAACGGAAGCACCGTTTTAAATATCTCTAACTTTGCATAATCGGTAGTTTTACTGTTTATAAAAAGGACGGGCTTTTTTTGCCGCTCAATTATCTCACGAACCTCTTGAATTATTTTACCGTTAGATGCGGGTGATGGAAATCCAATGAGCACTAAACAATCTGCACTATCGATCATCGAACGATGGATGCTGTTCTCATCCAAAAGGGATGTCCGAATGGACTCCTTTGGAGGATTCTCATAAAATTCACCTGCATTTTTCTGTACCAAAGATTTTACCGTTAAATGTTTATCTTCAGATAAAACCTGACGCACTGCCGAAACATCTGGCTGTGGTGCATCGGCAAGAATTAAAACACGTAATTTACTTTTGAGTACCTTTATAAAAAATGACTGTGAGTTATTTTTTTCAGTAAGCTCGCCCGGTAATTTTGAAACTGTAACAGTATATTTCTTCATGCCTTCCTCTTTCGGTTCGATAAAAAGCCGAACCGGATATGATTGTGTTCCTTCCTTTATCGTAATCATTTTGCGATCAAGATTTGCAGTGCCTTCGGCTAAAATTACCTCAATATTCTCGTTGCTGTAACCGGAACATTTAATATTAATATCAACGGGAGTACGCATTTCTGCAAATGTAAGCTCGTTGGTTACAATTTTTTCGATGACTATATCTTTTTGCTCAGATGTATCACCCACACCGATCGTGTAAACAGGCAAAGATAGCGCTTCTGCTCCATAAATTGGATTCTTACCTTCAGTATAGTTACCATCTGTAATCATAGAAACGGATTGGATGTTATTGCTTTGCAGCAGACCTTTTAATCCCCCAAGAACATTTGAGAGATCCGTCGCTTCACCTCGAAAAGAAAGAGAATCGAATGGAGTATTATTGAGGTCAATTAATTTTGTTGAAAAAGAAAAGTATATAACGTCCACATTAGAAGGAAAGCGTTGAAGTTCTTTTTTATTTAAAAACTTCCGGACAGCAGATGCTCTTTCACCGGTATTATCTTTGATTGTCATGCTCTGCGAATTATCAATGAGAACAGCAATAGTTGGTTTTTGTTCTTCTCTATAGGCAAACCGCAATATTGGCTCAAAAATAATGAGCAGAAGTAACGTCAGCGATAGCGCTCGTAAAATAGACAAGGTAATCCGCTGGGACAGCGGCAGGGGCGGAAGAGTGAAGCGATAAAAGATAAACGCAATCGATACTACAATTAGAAAAAGAAAGACGAAAAGAACAACACTGCTGCCAAATGTTATGGAGATATCTGACGGAATCATAGTTTTAGCGGATGAGTAACATTTTCCTTGTTGCGGTTGATGAAGCAGTGCTTAAACGATAGAAGTAAATCCCGCTTGGTAAATCGCCTGCATCAAATAAAATTGATGGACGTGAAATCGAATTGCCGGCTTCTTGCACATCATCGACTAATTTTTTTACAAGTTGCCCCAAAACATTATATACTTTCAAAGTTACATGTTCTCGTCTCGGTAAATCATATTCGATCCAAGTGAATGTATTAAATGGATTAGGATAATTTTGTCGAAGCGTGATCATTGCAGGTAAATTGGTCGGAAGTTTTACATTAGTATCCCCATAATAAAATTTCCAGACATTACCAGTGATCGGTGCGGGATTTCGATAAAAATTTGCTGCGCTGTCGTACGCTTCGATATAAAAACGTATCGGTGTCCCCAAGACTTGTTGCGGCAGTGTAACGCAATATTTACCAGAAGTTGGAAAAAACATTAACGAATCTAGTAACATTGGAATCGGAGTAAAAATGTTATCATTTCCTGCAGCGAAATATAAAACCACGCTATCCGATTGAATGCCGAATTTAGATAGAACGCAGGTTGAGATAACACTTCTTTCATTTTCAAAAACAATGTTTGGAATATTACTAAATATTGGTCCAAATTGCAGCGCTGCAGCGTAGGCATTAACCAGTCCCCAGCCAACGAAATTATTAGGATGAATAGGGTGTTGAATAACATCAATTGAATCTGCGGTAACACGAAGTGCATCTCTTACCTGTATAGGCGTTAGCTCAGGTCTTGCCGATAACACCAGTGCGGCAGCACCTGCGGTAAGCGGTGTTGAAAGTGAAGTACCGTTTTGTCTACCGTATGTATTCGGACCTGGAACTAATGCGCAGAAAACCCCAAATCCCGGAGCAACCAGATCGGGCTTTATTCGACCATCATTAGTCGGACCTGAAGAGCTAAAAGCAGCTGAATAACCTGAAAAAGTTACCGCACCAACAGAAATTATACTATCGGCATCAGCGGGTGTAAGAAGAGTACCAACGGTGTCATTACCTTGCCCTTCATTTCCCATAGATGTGCAAACAACAATACCGAGTCGAGCAGCATGTGCAGCTGCTCTCGCGGAAACAGTCGTTTGTCCATCAAATGAATGCTTATCCCATGAATAGTCATCATCGCTGGGTCCTTGGGGATCGAAATCGTTGTAACCCACCGAGCTGCTGACGACATCGACACCGAATCCTTCCATCCATTCAATACCTGCAACCCAATTGTCTTCTTCTTGTTGTGTTTCAGTCGGAATATACTCGGTTTTGCCGAGTATGAAATCAGCATCGAAGGCAGGACCGTAAAATTTCCCAGGTTTATATCCACCGACAACAGAAAATGTTAAAGTTCCATGATTATCCTGCGAAGGCAAATCACCTTCCTGATTCGATGTTATATCATCATTAAAAATAAAATCGTGTTCTGCGATGACATTCCGAGATTGCAATGCTTCATGCTCGCGCCATCTGAAACCAGAATCGAGTATTCCAATGAGAATCCCTTTTCCTGTAACACCGATGGCATGAAGCGGAGGAACCTTTATCATTTGAAGCTGTTGCGATGAAAAGCCATAATCAAATCCTGTTTGCTTTTGAAAATATTCTGTATAGGGGAAACCTTGAGGTACCAATTTTTTACCTCGAAAAATAACAACTGGTTTTATTTTTTCGACAAAATTTAATTGGGAGACAGCATCAACTTGGTCTAAGGTCAAGTAGTAGCTTGCTGCATTCAGCCAACGGCTTTGGACTGCAAGAATGCCTCCAATTTGTTGTATCTGCTTAACATACGGTTCATAAAGAGGCATATCTGCAACATCCATAATTTTATCCGGAGGAAGAACTTTTGCTCGGCGGTTATATGCACGTGGTTGAATGTGTTTCGATTCTTGTTGATACGATTCTTTTTTATCTTTAAAATATATCCAATATTTTTTGGTTGGTTGTGCAAAGAGTTGATAAGATTGCAAATAACATACAGACAATAGAAAAACATATCGAACCGTAAGCCGGATCATACTAATGTTAGAAACATTAAACAGTTTCGAGAAGCTTCTCGATAATCTGAATCGCATTAACACCATCGGCTTCTGCATTGAAATTGGGTACTATGCGATGGCGAAGAACAGGTTCGACAATTTTTCGGACATCTTCAATATCAGGAGAATGCCTTCCGTCAAGAATTGCCCGTGTTTTAGCTCCAAGTATCAAATATTGAGAAGCACGCGGACCTGCACCCCAGCTTAACCAATCCTTAATGAATTGAGGTGCGAGTGAACTTCTAGGGCGCGTCCGCGTTGAAAGGTTAACGG
>CAYYIJ010000071.1:0-11606 GCA_964471945.1 uncultured Chlorobiaceae bacterium | reverse complement strand
ATTGCTCTTGGAAATGAAGAGGAACCGCAATGACGCTAAGAACGCAAGGGAAAAATTCTCCCAATGTTGCTAATCCCGCCCAATATTTGTAACTTACTCAAAAATAATCAATTTAAGTTATGGTATCTATTATTATTCATGGTGGTGCGTGGGATATTCCCGATGCCGACGTTGAATCTCACCGACGAGGAATACAAAACGCATTAACGATTGGCTGGAAAATACTCATTAATGACGGAAGCGCTGTCGATGCAGTTGAACAAGCGATAAAATATATGGAAGATGATGAAACTTTTGATGCAGGTTATGGATCGCACCTGAATCAACTGGGGAAGGTTGAGCTTGATGCAAGTATTATGGATGGAAAGATGATTCGATGCGGTGCGGTTGCCGCTGTCCACAGGATCAAGAATCCCATTACACTTGCGCGGAAAGTCATGGATGAAAGTGAACATATTCTTCTCGTTGGCGAAGGGGCGGAACGCTTTGCCACTGAACATAAAATCAAACTTTGCAAGCCCGATGATCTAATCAATAAACGTGAGCGGGAACGCTGGGAAGCATTACGGGGGCGTAGGAATTTCAAAACCAAAGATTCATTTCGTAAGAAGAAATATTCATCCGATACTGTTGGTGCTGTCGCAATGGATAAAAACAATAATATTTGCGCGGGAACATCTACGGGCGGCACACTAAATAAATATCCGGGCCGCATAGGCGATTCTCCGCTTATTGGATGTGGAACATACGCTGATAACGAAATCGGTGGCGCATCGACAACAGGATGGGGAGAAGCAATTATTAAAGTAGTACTTGCAAAAACCGTAATCGATTTGATGGAAACCAATGGTGGTCATCCGCAAGAAGCTGCTGAAAAAGGGATTGAAATATTACATAGAAAAGTTGATGGGTTTGGAGGGGTTATCGTAATGAATAAAATTGGGGAATGTAGATTTGCTTATAATACTCCCCGTATGGCACGTGCTTATATAAATTCGAGACTATCGGAGCCAGTAGTTGCGGTATGAATTACACTTCGCTAATTAGCCATGATGTCCAGCTACTCGAGTATATTGACAGCGAAAATTATCCCGCCGATCGGATCATAGTTAATTTCCGAAAATCGATCTCCAACAATTTACCGAATAGAGCGAATGGAACAAATTGGAAACGAAACCGAGTCATTGCTTGAAATGCTAAATAAACCTGCTCCAACTACAATTCGAGTTAATCTATTAAAGGGGACATCTGAAAAATGAAGTAATAGTCATGGTGAGCTTGTAGAACCATGACATTCCTGCTCAAATTCACGCTTCGACGAGTAAGCCTAAGGCTTACAAGCTCAGCGTGACCTTTTTTGGTTATTTATTACAATAAGAGCTGCAGTCCCATTCTAACCGGGCAGGAGTCAACATCATAAAAACAATATCTGAATAATACAGGTGGATTTTATATTACGCTATTCGAGAGGGCGGTAGAGAAATAATCGAAATCCTTGACTATCGACTGATAATTTTCTATATTTAATAAGTTTTTTTTGAAAAAGGTGTGAAAATAAAGAGTTTGGAAGGAGTTGGAGTTTTATGGCACATTCAAAAAATAATCCTAATGAAATTGATATAAGAATTTCAGGGCTCTCCAATGGATTTCATGAATATCATTTCTCAGTTGAGCCGTCAGTTATTGGATTGGATGCAAACTTTCATCGAGTGGTTAAAGTTAATGCTCAACTTGAAAAAACATCACACCAAATTTATCTTAAAACTGATATAGAAACGCTTGGACGCTTCAGGTGCGATCGCTGTCTCGATGAGTTCGAGAGCCCGATAAAAGGAACATTCAACATGTGTTATATGTATAATGCATTGGAAACGGAAAATTTTTCCTCCGAAGAAATACAAGTTATTCGGCCAGACACCGTATCGATCGAACTTACAGAAGATATTCGTCAAATAATCATGCTTTCAGTTCCTCTCAAGCTTTTATGTGTGGAGGATTGCAAGGGACTTTGCACTCACTGCGGAACCAATAAGAACCATGAATTGTGTAGCTGTAAAGAAGAAGTTAGCGATCCAAGATGGCAAGGTCTTCATGAATTATTAAAACGTTGAACACTCAAAGGAAAATATTAAATGCCAAACCCGAAAAGACGACATTCGAAAACACGCGGCGCTAAACGCCGAACACATTACAAGGCATCGAAGCCCTCATTAGGCGAATGTCCGAATTGCCATGAACAAAAACTCATGCACCGTGCGTGTCCCAATTGCGGTTACTATAAAGGGCGCTCAATTATCATTCCTAAGGAATCATAAAAACACCCGTAGGATAACTTTTATCAATTTCCCACGCAGTGCTGGATTTAAAATCAACTAAGAGAATTCCTTGGAAGATGAACACTCACATATACGGATTGCTGTGGATGCCATGGGGGGTGATTTCGCACCCGGCAATGTTATCGCTGGCGCCGTAAATGCATTACGTGAAACCAATAATAGATTTGAGATCGCTTTAGTCGGAGTTGAATCTATTATTTACGATCAACTACAATCGTATCAAGCAGAACGGTTACAATACAAAATCATTGATGCATCTCAGGTGATAGATATGCACGATACGGCAACTGCAAGCTTAAAACAAAAACGTGATTCCTCGATCAGTGTCGGCGTTACACTTCTTAAAGAAGGAAAGACAGATGCATTTGTCAGCGCTGGCCATTCAGGCGCTGTTATGTCGGCTGCCACATTGATTCTTGGTCGTGTCGAGGGTATCAGCCGCCCCACGATAGGTGCTTTTTTCCCATCGGAAAAGGGTGTGTGTTTACTACTCGATGCTGGCGCAAACGTCGATTGTAAACCTCAGCATCTATATGAATTTGCACTGATGGGAAGCATCTATACACACGAGATGTTTCAGATTAGTGATCCTAAGGTCGGACTTTTAAGTATTGGCGAAGAAGAATCGAAGGGAAACGAGGTGGTGAAAGAATCACACAAACTCTTGAACCAAAGTAAGCTTAATTTCATCGGTAACGTTGAGGGAAGAGATATTCTGAGCGGTAAAGCAGATGTTGTTATTTGTGATGGTTTTATTGGGAATATCATTTTAAAATTCGCAGAAAGCGTGCCTGGTTTTTTAAAAATTAAGGTGAAACAAGCTACAGCAAAAAGCATATTTACAAAAAGTCTAGGATTATTATTGAAGAAAACATTGCGAACAGCGCTAAAAAGCATGGATTATGAAGAATATGGCGGTGTACCTGTACTCGGTGTTAATGGTGTTACAATTATCGGACATGGTAAATCAACTCCGAAAGCAATTAAGAATATGATTTTACGGGCAGAAGAAATGGCTCGAAAGCGTATTAACAACCGTATAAAAGAAGCAATTGTAACGACTAAATGAAAAACGAAAATAAAACCAAACAATTTGCCGCCATAACAGCCGTAGGACATTATGTCCCCGATAAAATTTTATCAAATGCCGACTTCGAGAAAATGGTTGATACATCAGATGAGTGGATTCGTGAAAGGACGGGCATAAGAGAACGAAGAATTTTAGAAAATGGTCCAACCTCCGATATGGCTGCGAAAGCTATTGAAAATACACTCAAGAATCGGGGGATCGGACCCGAAGAAGTTGAGATTATCATCGTAGCAACTGTTACACCTGATATGCTCTTCCCTCCAACAGCATGTATCGTTCAGGAAAAAATAGGGGCAAAGAAAGCATGGGGTTTCGATCTATCAGCGGCTTGTTCTGGATTTGTGTTTGCATTGGTGACCGGTATGCAATTCATTGAATCAGGTGCCTATAAAAAGGTGATTGTTGTCGGCTCCGATAAAATGAGCTCTATAACTGATTACACTGACCGAAACTCATGTATCCTTTTTGGAGATGCAGCAGCGGCAGTATTACTTGAACCAAGCAACGATCCTAATCTCGGAATCCTTGATCATCGGTTATATTGCGACGGCTCGGGCGAAAAATATTTACATATGAAGGGCGGCGGAAGTCTCAATCCACCAACACATGAAACAGTCGACAATAAATGGCATTATATGTATCAGGACGGCAAAGCTGTTTTCAAAGTTGCAGTTGTCGGGATGGCAGATGTCTCCGTTGAAATTATGAAACGAAATAATTTAACCGGTGATGACGTTGATTATCTGGTCCCCCATCAAGCAAACCTGCGCATCGTTGATGCATGTGGAAAACGTATGGGAATCGATCCGTCTAAAGTTATGATAAACATCGATAAATATGGAAATACGACTGCGGCGACAATTCCCTTGTGTCTATCTGAATGGTGGTTAGCAGGAAAACTTAAACCCGGGAGCACACTTGTATTATCAAGTTTTGGTGCTGGATATACATGGGGTGCTGTGCTTGTTAAATGGTCTATTGATAGTCCAAAAGGTTAATGTCGGAATGACAATGGCTGCATACATATTTCCCGGTCAAGGGTCCCAATATGTTGGAATGGGAAAAGATCTGTACGAAGAAAACTCGGCTGCACGAGAACTTTTTCAAGCGGCAGATTCTATATTAGGCGTTAACTTAAAAAAGATTTGTTTCGAAGGTCCCGAGGATGAACTGCGTCAAACGAAGAATACACAGCCGGCAATTTTCTTACATAGTATGGCTGTAATGAAATTAATGAAAAAAAACGTTGCAGACATGGTTGCCGGTCACTCACTTGGCGAGTACTCTGCACTTGTGGCAGCTGGTGCGATGACGTTTGAGAATGGATTGAAAATTGTCCGTTTGCGTGGTGAATTGATGCAACGAGCTGGAGAAAAAGAGAAAGGTACGATGGCTGCAATCATTGGGCTTGAATCATCTGTGCTTGAGGGTATCTGCAAAGAAGCGAGTGCCGCTGGAATCGTTCAATGTGCAAATATCAATTCCCCCGATCAAATCGTAATTAGCGGCTCTGTAACAGGTGTACAAAAAGCGATGGAAATTTCCAAAACAAGTGGGGCTAAATTAGTAAAGGAATTAGTGGTTAGCGGTGCATTTCATTCCCCGCTTATGTATAGTGCTTGTGAAGATTTTTCCAATTCGCTTGAAAAAATAGAGATCCAAGATGCGATAATTCCTGTTTATGCAAATGTAACGGGAAAGAGCGTGAAAAAGGCCAAAGAAATTCGTACATTGTTGAATCAGCAGCTCACTCATACAGTACGGTGGGCAGATTCAATTAATCGAATGATCAATGATGGTGCATCTTCATTTGTCGAAATCGGTCCGGGTAAAGTGCTTCAAGGATTAGTAAAGCGCATCGATAAGAATGTTCAAATAACGGGGCTAGATAAAAACGATGATGTTAATAAGTATAACGAGATTAAATGATCATGGGAAATTTAAACAATAAAGTTGCAATAATAACTGGCAGCGCTCAAGGTATTGGTAAAGCGATTGCATTGAAACTTGCAGATGCAGGTGCAAATATTGTCATTACTGATACAAATGCTGAAGGTATCGAACAAACCGCAAATGAGATAAAATCCATGGGCTGCAAAACTATTGCAGTGTGCTGTAATGTCGCAGATGGAAAAGAGGTTGATGAATTATTGAAAAAAACTCAACAGGCATTTCCAACTATCGACATTCTTGTCAATAATGCTGGAATAACACGTGACAATTTATTGATTCGTATGGATGAAAAAGACTGGGATATTGTTCTTTCAGTTAATCTCAAAGGTTCGTTTCTTGTTACCAAAGCTGTCTCTCAGGTAATGATGCGGCAGCGTTACGGACGCATCGTGAATATTGCCTCCGTTGTTGGATTGATGGGAAATGCGGGACAGGTAAATTACGCGGCATCAAAAGGAGGATTGATAGCTTTTACAAAGTCAGTTGCAAAAGAACTTGCTTCTCGCAATATTACTTGTAATGCGGTGGCACCTGGATTTATCGAAACACCCATGACTGGAAAATTGCCAGAAAAAGTTAAAGAAAGTTATATTAAAGCTATTCCGTTAAATCGATTTGGTAGCGCAGACGACGTTGCCAGTGCTGTTTTGTTTTTAGCTTCCGAAGATTCTGGTTATATTACAGGTCAAGTAATCGGCATAGATGGCGGTATGTTTATGCGTTAAAGTTATTAAAAAAGGTATAAAAATAAATTAAGTTATTTCAATCATTAATTTAAGGAGCAAATGTCATGGCAGATGTAGAAGCAAAAGTAAAAGAAATAATTATGAATAAACTCGGTGTGGAAGCTTCTCAGGTCACCCCGGCAGCATCGTTCACAAACGACTTAGGTGCTGATTCATTAGATACGGTTGAGTTGGTAATGGAATTTGAGAAAGCATTCAATCTCCAGATCCCAGATGAAGATGCGGAAAAAATTTCTACAGTCGGAGACGCTATCAATTATCTTTCTTCAAAAGCTAAGTAACTTTAATAAATTTGTGAGTATCTAAAACTGATTAGGTACATGGAGATTCTATGAACACAAATCATTATAATCGTCGCAGAATTGTTATCACTGGTATGGGTACAGTCACTCCAATTGGCCTCAATGTTGAAGAGTATTGGCAGAATAGCCAGATTGGAAAAAGCGGAGTTGGTAAAATAACCTATTTCGATGCCAGTAAATACGACACCAACATAGCTGCAGAATTAAAAGGATTCGATCCATTGAATTTCTTAGAGAAAAAAGAAGTCAATCGGATGGATCCTTTTGCACAATATGGAATGGCTTCCGCCGAGATGGCTTTGATAGATTCCGGTCTTAATCTTGAAAACGAAGACAAAGATCGGATTGGCGTTATTTTTGGCTCAGGAATAGGAGGTATGTTGACATGGCATAACCAAATGCAAGCATATTATGAAGCCGGCGGACCACACCGCATAAGTCCCTTTTTTGTCCCAATGATGATTGCTGACATCGCAGCTGGACATATCTCAATGCGATACAAACTGAAGGGACCAAATTATGCGACAACCTCAGCATGTGCAACCTCATCTCATGCAATCGCTGATGCTTACATGTTAATTCAACGCGGCGATGCTGATATTATGTTCACGGGCGGTTCTGAAGCCGCAATTACACCGATGGGTGTCGGAGGCTTTAATGCGATGAAAGCCCTCTCTACAAGAAATGACGAACCGGAAAAAGCAAGCCGACCTTTTGATGCCAAACGTGATGGATTCGTTATGGGTGAGGGTGGTGGAGTTCTGATTCTTGAAGAAATGCAACACGCAATGAATCGTGGGGCAAAAATCTATGCTGAGTTATCAGGGATCGGACTTACTGCAGATGCATATCATATTACAGCACCAGCGCCTGGTGGTGAAGGAGCTGTCCGATCTATGCGAATATGCCTGAAGGATGCAAACCTTTCCCCAGAAGATGTAGATTATATTAATGCACACGGTACTTCAACACCCTTTAATGACAAAACAGAAACGCAGGCAATAAAAACTGTTTTTGGAGACCACGCATATAAATTACATGTTAGCTCAACAAAATCGATGACGGGGCACCTTCTCGGAGCTGCTGGAGTAATTGAGGCAATCATCACTATTCTTGGAATTCAACACAACACATTACCTCCAACTATCAATTACGAATTTCCAGATCTGGATTGTGATTTAAATTACGTTCCAAATAAATCTATCCGAAAAACTATCAGTGCTGCAATCAGCAATACTTTCGGATTTGGTGGACATAACGCATCACTTCTATTCAGGAAATTCCAAGAACATTGATGTTTTATATGAGAACGCTGCGCCGTTTTTTTTCGATGTTACGTATATTCGGTGGCGCACACAGGAAAAAATTTTATACAGATATCGACTTCGAAGCCCTCCAGAAAGTTCTCAATTACCCTATCCATAACAAAGAGCTTTTCCACGAAGCATTGTCGCATCGCTCCTATCGGCAAGTTAATCGTAACGAATCGGTTACAACAAACGAACGGCTCGAGTTTCTTGGTGATTCGGTTTTAAATCTAATCATTGGGGAATATCTATACCACAATCTTCCCAGTTCAGAGGAAGGTGAATTGACAAAAATACGTTCCCGCCTGGTGAATCGAAAAGCGCTTATCATTCTCGCGGGCGATCTTCGGTTGGAGGAGTTTCTTCTTTTAAGTCCAAGCGCACAACAAGTTCTCCGCAGAGGTAAAGAAACCATATTATCTGATGCATTTGAAGCAATTTTGGGAGCTATATATTTAGACGGTGGGTATCAGGAAGCGAAAATATTTATTGAGCGCTGCCTGAATAATGTAATGGGGCGGGGTTCTCTGAAGCTCCATGATGAAAATTATAAGAGTCAACTTCTTGAACAATCTCAGTCTATAAGCTTAAATCATCCTAAATATGTTACCATCAGCGAAGTTGGACCCGATCATGATCGAACCTTTGCCGTAGAAGTATTCATAGGAAAAAATTCTTACGGCGTAGGAGTTGGGAAAAACAAGAAAGACGCTGAACAAGCAGCAGCTAAAATAGCATTGCAAAAATTGAATGTATCCGAGAGATCGACATGATTCAACAAACTGATTCAGAATTAAAGAAAATTCTACAAGAAGTGAAAACAATTGCAATCGTTGGCGCATCGGGCAGCGATTCCAGGGATAGTTACAAAGTCATACAATTTTTGCTGGAACAAGGATATAACGTCATTCCAATTAACCCAGCTTATAAAGAAATCCTCGGGAGAGAATGTTACCCCGAACTAAAACTGATAAAAGAAGCTGTTGACATCGTTGATATATTTCGGAAATCCGAAGATGTAATCCCAATCGTGCAGGATGCAATTGTTATTAAAGCAAAAACTGTCTGGATGCAATTGGGTGTAATCAACGATGATGCGGCCGATTTAGCGCAACGTTCAGGATTGAATGTGATTATGAATCGCTGCATTAAGATTGAATACAGTCGGTTGATGCATGGCTGAATCTTTTTTAAAACCAGTTCTCACCATCCCTTTTCTCTTATTCTCCTATTTTCTGGTATTCTCAATATCAATTTGCCAGGAAAATTCTCCTCATCATATTGCTATTTTAACATGTACAACCCGTGTAGTCGATAGTATATTGGTCATAGGAAACTCAAGCACTAAAAATTTTGTCATTTTAAGGGAAATGTCACTGCAGCCAGGAAAAACTGTTACTAGAGAATTAATTGAGTACGATCAAAACCGTATTTATAGTCTTGGACTTTTTAATCAGGTTACTATTCACGTGCAGCCAATTTCAACCGACAAAGCAAATCTTATTGTTGAAGTTAGTGAACGATGGTATATTTTTCCATTTCCTGTTCTTGGCATTAAGGATCGGGAATGGAAGAAATTATATTACGGAGCAGGCATATTGCATTCAAATTTCCGTGGTAAAAATGAAAAACTTTATGCCGTATCTGTGTTCGGTTATGATCCATCAATGGAACTATCATATCGTAATCCGTTCTTCAAGGAAGATGGTTCATATATCTTAGATGCTAAAATTAGTTATAATAAAATCCGTAATAAAAGCGAACCATCTCAACAAGATGAAGAGAAATTCTATGAACGACATTTATCGTTTTTCCTCAACATCGGCCACCGTATCGGGATTAACAATACGTTTTGGTTAACAACAGGTTACAAAAGTATTCAGGTTGATGACTATCAGCCGGGGCGAACGATTTCAGCAGACGGAAAGGACCGATTCCCGATCGTCGGATTAAGCTATGTCTTTGACACTCGCGATCTTGCTGAGTACTCATCCCTCGGCTCCCATGTAAGGTTTTCAGTAATGAAAAATGGAATACCATCAGAGAAATTTGATATCATCCGATATTCAGCGGATGTTCGTCGGTATCAGCCCGTTGGTGATGTTGTTACTATAGCCGGGAGAATTTATACTGACCTGATTGCAGGCAGCTCAACACCAAGTCATAACCGAGTTTATTTAGGTTACGGTGAACGCATCCGCGGACATTTTAATAAAACTAATGAAGGAGAGAACATTCTTGTTGGTTCGATAGAATTACGTTACCCAATATTTTCGGTTATTTATTATAAACTCGATTTTGTACCATCTGAATTTAGCGTGCTAAGATTTGGAATTGTTGCGGCTGCTTTTGCCGATGCAGGAACGGTGTGGTTCCGCCATCAGCGATTTGCCCTCAACCTATTTAAAAGTGGATACGGTGTTGGAATTCATTTCTTGCTCCCATACAGTTTTGTAGTGCGGACCGATTATGCTTCGAATGAATATCGTAAGGGAGAGTTCATTTTCGATTTAGGTACAGCTTTTTAATTTTGACTTATTACTTTTACATTGACTCATGGATTACTTCTATTGCTCCCCTGAAAATATTGTAAAAAATTCAATAACCATCGACCGCGAAGAGTTTTCCCACCTTACACACGTTATGCGGAAAAAGGCGGGAGATTTAATTCGTATCGTCGATGGACTTGGGAATGCCTACGACATTCATCTGGATTCGGTACAAAAAAAAACTGCTGTTGGTACAATTCTTTCTACCTATAAGAATCACAACGAGTTGTCTGTCAGCATTACTCTTGCGGTAGGAATCTTAAAAAATCCTTCTAAGTTTGATTTCATGGTTGAAAAGGTAACAGAACTCGGCGTTAAGGAAATCATACCTTTGAAAACGGAACGCACAATTTCATCACATGCAAAAGTTGATCGCTGGCAGAAACTTGCACTTGCAGCAATGAAACAATCTGGTCGTTCATTCCTGCCGCGAGTACACGAATTGATGTCATTAGATGAATTTCTTGACCAGAGACATACTTTCGATCTCAAGATAGCAGCACATGAGAAAGCAGAAAGCGGGATACCGTTACAAAACTACCTTTCACACTCACCGAACACAATTGCAATACTCATCGGTCCTGAGGGCGGCTTCAGCGATCAAGAAGTTGCTAAGTTTGTTTCGTGCGGGTATAAAACCGTGTACTTTGACAAACGGAGACTGAGAACTGAGACATCTGCAATCGCTGCAACGGCGATTATAGGACTTCATTCTGTTTGATATTCTATTAGATTTTGCTTACTTTCTTTAAGTTAAAGGTAAAGATATAAAAAGGTTAATTTTTGAGAAAGACATTTATTGTGAGTTTTATAATCATCGCACTTCTCACCGGAGAGGTTGTTTTGTTGATGATCCAAAACCGAGGGTTAAAATCGACACTCGAATCCCTCACTAACCCCATAAAACCATTACAACCAGGTGAGAGAGTTGAACCTTTTATCGTTCAAACATTAAGCGGCAATGAAAATACGATAACCTACGATGACACAACGATGAAATATTTATTCTTCGTTCTCTCCACCGATTGTCCGCACTGCCTAAATAATTTGACACATTGGAAAGAGATCGCTACGAGCGACGATAATGTTCACTGTGATATTCTCGGTATCTCGATGAGTAATTTGGAGGAAACGAAGAAGTATGTTGCTGAAAGAGATGTGAGTTTTTACTTAGCTACGGCTGAAACAAGTTTTGTGAGGAAGTACAAAATTGCTGGCGTTCCAACAACTATATTGATTGATGAGAATGGTATAGTAGAAAAAGTTTGGATTGGAGAATTGACAAATGAACAAACAGGAGAAATTAAAAATTTATTAAATGCC
>CAYYIJ010000070.1:0-11955 GCA_964471945.1 uncultured Chlorobiaceae bacterium | reverse complement strand
AGTTAAATTCATTTGGCTGAATTGAATAGAGTTTAATAGGATATTTTTTAATAAGATCGAGAGTTCCATCTACCGAGCCGGAATCGACGATAACTACTTCGAACTTGAATGGGCAATTTTGAGTGAAAATACAATCAAGTGTAGTTTTAAATTCTGATCCAGGATTATTGAGAAGAATCGTAATAGAAACAAGTATGTCTATTTTTACAGGTTCCACGGTTAAACTTAGAAGAAATATTTTACTCCATTGGTGAACCTAAATTGTATTTTGGGAAATAATATATTTTTCTGGTATGAAGTTCTCAAATTATTTTAAGATTTCATTAAATATTGAGTGAATAATTAGATGGGATAATTTGAGAGTATTTGATAGCGAATACATTATTCCCCTCACCATGTAGAACAAAGTGTATTTTTTTAGCACCTGCCAATTCACACATAAAAAATCGATGATGTCCATCGAAGATATCACAGCTTAAATGATCACCGGTTGTTGTAGTAAAAGTTAGAGATCCTTTGGGATTTGGTACGATCTCAACCGGTAACACAAAATCAACATTACCGTTTATTATATTTATAGCATCATTATATTTGTTAGCAATTTTTCTATATAACCAGCTATCATTCTCTGTAAAATTGGATAATGCAGGATCGATTATTCCATCCTTAATCCCCTGCTTAAGAAAATTAACATAGATATTATTTGCGTCAACCTTCTCATCATTTTTCAAATATTGTGCTAATCCACCTAAAAAAACTTCATAATATGTTACCGAACCAAAACGATGATCATTCGCCGTGTATGTTGGAGGATTGTAATGCTTTACAAGAAACTTTTCAGCCAAATTGAGAATTTCTGTTTTACTGATATGGTTGTATGTTTTGATGAACTTATTATCGAAATAAGGTTTTATCATGAGAAATTTACGTTGGATTAGTTGCTCCAATTTTTCGCGGTTTTTACCAAACAGGAGGAACATCCGGCTCTTATGGGGATCCATTGGCTTATCAGTAAGTCCAAGTGCAACAGCATGAGGAAAATACGGTAATACATTTGAGTAGTAAAACTCCACTCCATGATCTAGGGTATGGGTTTCAAAAATCATCGTGTCAGTTATCTCGGCAACCTGTTTCATAGTATCTTGTAAATATACCCACACAGCAAGCGCAAGAACTAAATCATACTTCATTCCTGTGAACAACGCTGGTTTTGTGCAATCACCTTGAAACAATGAGACACGTGTCATGCCAGAGACAGCATTTATCGCACGACCGATCTCAACAAAAAAGGGATCATATTCAAAACCGTCTACGAGTGTAGCGCCAAGTCTGCGTGCAATCCTCGAATTCTCCCCAGTGTTCGCTCCGAGATCAAGTACAGTCTTCCCGCGGAAGTCGATCTGAAATAAGAAATTCTCGCGGCTTGGTCGCCCACCCAACCGCTGTGTGTCCCCGAGGTCAAGTGTTTGATAATTATTACCTGTCAGAATCGACTGGAAAATTGAGCGCGCAACATATGGAACCTTCGTCGCTTTTATTATCATCTCGCGGAACTCAGTCCGGAATGATGGAACATCCTTGCTGTCTCCAGGTAAGAAATCTCTAACAAAATCCGAGTATGTTTTTAAAACATTAGTATCCACGTTCAGTGGAAAAATAAACGCATCTAATTCTAGTGCGGCAAATGCTTGCAGCTTCAGACAGCTGTTATCTTTGCCAAGATTACTTGAGTCAATTCTAGCGGACCATTTGCCATCTGACGGTAATTCCACCCCAATTATGAACCTATCTGCCCCATCCATTAAAATAATCATTTTGAAGAGATATCGTTCCAAACTACTTGGATTTACAAATCCATATATATCTAAACCACCAACCGAGCGTACAACTGATAGAACAGAACCAACCTTTTCATCAACTTTGTACAATGTATTTGTATCTCGATAGTTCATGCTATTTTCCTTTTAGATACTTCAATAAATATCTCTAGGTATTTATCAACAAGCTTGTTTATGCTATAATGGTCGGCCCGTTTGCGGGCTTGTAACCGAAAAGAGTCGTGTACCTCATGATTACTGAGAAGATTACCGATAGCTTCTGCCATTTTTGCCGCAATCAGATCTTTGTCCTGCTTTGGCGATATTAACGCGCCAGCAACCTCTCCCGCTTCAGTCATCATCATCTCTCTGATTGCGCCGACATCGGTTGCTATCACGGGCAAACCGGCTGCGAAACATTCAAGAATGAATAATGGAAAGCTCTCCCCTTCGTATGTGCTGGGGAAAACTCCGAAATCGCAATCGTGAATGAAAGCCACAACATTTTCGATACGCCCCGTGAAATGCACGTACGACTTATCCCTTGCCAACTCTTTTATATCTTCCAAATCTTCCCCTTCTCCGATCAGCACGAGTTTGATGTCGCGTCCGGTTTGAGATCGCAGCTTACGTGTTACGTCTATTGCGATCCCCCAACCCTTTGCATGAATAGCACGGGATGCCAGTACGAGAACAACACTCTCCTTAGTTATGTTGAGCTTTGCACGAAGACCAGAGTCTGTCTTAACTCGTGATATGTCAGCATCAATTGCATTGAATATTTTGTAAAAGTGTGCATTTTTTAGACCATTACTGACGAGGGGATTGATATTCTTTTCGGAAAGATAGAGCCAGACATCAACAGTGCGAGAGAGATATGAAATGAATTCTGGGGTGAGATGATGTGGAACGGTTTCATACCCGCCATGGAGTGAAGCAATAAAGGGAACATTAGGGGTGATACGACGTGCAAAGAGATAATATTCAACACCTTCATTATGCGAGTTGATAATGTCAAATCCGAATTCCTTAACAAAGTTTTGAAATACTAATTCATAATCCTGCCATTTTACTACCGGAATATCCGGTCGCAGGCGGCGGCGAAGAGGGGACGTGTCACCCGGTAAATTTGCATTCATTGCCAGAAATGTGATGTGATGGCCAAGAGCCCGGAGTGCATTTGCCAACATAATTGGAACCACCTCGCCTCCTCCGATACTAAAACCATAACTTGCAATGCAGATTTTCAATTTTTCTTTGAGTTGTTTCGGCCATATGAATTTCAACACATCATGTTTGCCGTGCAACTGTTCAGACACCTCGTTAAGACTGAGAACTCTCTTAAGCTCGGCAGCGTGACGGGCAACGACTTCATCTGAAATACCATAAAGTGTACGCAGATCTTGAAGTATCATTCTGTGTTCGTCAATATGCCATTGTGTAAAGAACGCCGAGCGTGATGTACTGGAATGAATAAACCTAAAATACGATTTAGCGTCTTTGCAAAAACTAATCGAGCCGCCACGAGAGATAAGGGCGTAGAAATACCAATCGCCTGCAAACTTGTAGGACTGCAGTCGTTTGTTTTCATTTTCAGTGAGTAAAGGTTTTTTGAAGAGAGCCCCGGAAACGTTGGGAATTATATTCTTGACAGAAAAATCACCAGAAAATAGATCGTGGGCAGTACGTATGTGCGATGACTTCCACTTATTGTTGGAGAGCCCGTTATAATAATTTGACAAGCCGTCATTCTTGCTTCCATCGGAATTGATGTATGAAATATCCCCATAAGCCAGCATGACATCTTCGCGCTGGAACGATGGTACTATTCTTTTTAAGAAATCCTTGTCTGCCTCATCATCACTTTCGGCAATCCAGATCAAATCACCTTGAGCATTCTCTATACCTTTTAGCCATTGACTAAAAACATTCCCGGAATTTGATTCATTGGGAATAATGCGATAGCTAATGTTTGAAAGTCGCAGGATATTCTCTGCAATACTCAAACTATTGTCTGTGGATGCATCATCTAAAAAAATAATCTCATCTGGTTTGTAGCTCTGATTGATAATTGAATCGAGTCGCCCCTGAATGAATTGCTCGTGATTATAGTTTGGAACTACAACGGAAATCTTCAGTCGGGGATTTGTTAATTGAAATATGCCGGATGTTTTTTCATCCATATCGGTAGCCAAATTAGGTTTCACGCCTGAAGACCTAATTTGTTCACGTGCCGAATCGATCGGATAGTAACTCCCCAATTCATCAAAAGAGCGCTCAGGAAAGAAGGATTTCCATTGATGTCGTAGATACTTCTCCCATTTTTCTTGAAAGTTTTCAGATAGTTTATATTTCCTAAAAATATCATAATGGACAGTATAGAATTCCCTGAAAAAATTAGCTACTTGATTCTGCTTCAGAAGCTTCCCAATCACGCTTTCAGAATGACGTCTGTGATAGTTAAGTTTCTTAGAAGTGTAGAAAACCTCACCTCCATCTATGGCATGAATATTAAAGTACCAGTCTCCAGCAATACGCATGTTTTCGAGTATTATTTGCATTTTTGAGCCAATCTCAAATCTCTTGAATAGCGCGGAGCTTGCACTCAGGATTGTATTCTTCACACCAAGCCCATCATTGATTTCCCGTTCAGCTGTAATTTGATAATCCTTGGTCCATTTGGTTGGTGATAAGGATGTCAGATATTCGGTAGCAGTGTAATCGCCTTTATTGACATTACCCTCATCAACGATGTGAGAGTTACAATATGCAAGCTTAACCTGTGGATTTTGGAATGCTTGAAGCAGGGTCTCCAAGAAGGTTGGCTCACAATAATCATCCGATTCAGCAAACCACCAGATATCTGCTTGAGCCAATTCAATACCCTTCAACCATTGTTTGAATGTCGAGCCGGAATTATCCTGATTCCTCACTATCCGGACATCTGCGTGATCACGATACTGTTCTAAAATCTCAAAACTATTGTCTGATGATGCATCGTCTAAAAGAATAACCTCGAAGTCCTTGTATGTTTGGTTGAAAATACTTTCAAGCCGTTTCCGAAGATACCTTTCATGATTGTAGTTAGGGACAATGATGGAAACACCGGGCTTTTTGTTCGCAATAGTGCGGCATGCGGAAAAAATATGTGGTGTAGTAATCTCTACAGTATACCGTGCCAACAATTTCTCCCGAGCATGGCATCCTAATTTGCGTCTGTGACTCTCATCCTTAAGCAATACGATCACTTGCTGTGCCATTGATTTCACGTCTGCAAATGGGACAACGCAACCAGCATCATGACCAACAAATTCCGGCATACCACCCGCTTTATCGAAGCAAATAATTGGCAGTCCACATTCCGCCGCCTCAAGAGCAACAAGCGGAAATGGATCTTCTCTGGACGGAAGTAAGAAGATGTCTGCTGCTTGCATATAATCCTTTGGATTATCCTTTCGACCAAGGAACGTGATGTACTGCTTATCAGATTCCGTTAGTGATGCCAGCTTTTCAAGCCAGTTACCATACACAGGGTCACTATTACAATCATAGAAATGGCCGATCCAGTAAAGGTGAAAATCATCTCTTCCCTCATGGAGAAGTTTACGCCCCACTTCGATGAACAGATCAGCCCCCTTTCGAAAGGGCATACCAACACCACATCCGACTATAATATACTTTTCACCTGCCAGTCCGAGACGCCTACGCAACGAGATGCGTTCGTTATCATTAAGGGGTTTGATATTGCTTTGAGTTAGAATGGATGAATAGATGGTTGATATCTTATTTAGTGAGATACCATGATTGTTGACAAGGTTTTCCCGTACAGCACCTGAACAAGCAATATGATGCATCGAATGGGCTAACACGTCATTAATCCATTCTCCAGCATAACGCTTAATACTTGTATCTAACTCGTGGAAATGGGTAAGTATGGGTGCACGAAGCTTTTGAAGTGACGTATAGATGCAGCCAGACGCGACTGAATTTCCGTAGATAAGATCCGGCTTACATTCACAAAAGGATAGTAATCCTTTCGTAATATCCTCATTCACAGTCGCACTTGCATGTTCATGAAGATCACTCAATAAGGTTGTGTCGGCGAGTTCCCGGAACCGCGGAAGCCATACCCCAGGATTTAGGCAGAGAACTTTGAGTTTTACAGAAGTGTGTTTCTTAAACCAAGCGATGACGTTAAGGAGTACGAGTTGGGCACCACCTAGATTCGCATCATGCGATACGAAGAGGATCGTCCAATCGAAATGCAAGGCGGTAATTTTCTTTGAGAATACGCGAACTACATCTGCAGTTGCCTGTAGGTACGCATACCCGTATCGTCGATCAGGTTCTAAATATGCTGCCTCAGCCCATTCATTCCAAGCGTTAATGAAAACCAACCGCTCGTTTGGATTCGGATTTTTAAGAGCAAATTTACTTGCCGCTTCGAGCCACGATTTGTAATGTTCGGGTGATGAATTGGCATAGACGTGACCTCTTCCAAGTTTTCGTGCCTCATTGTCCCACGAGGGACATACATTTTTGAAAACTTTGTACTGGCTACCAGTATTGAACACCTGCATTTTTTTTGCTAGATCAGGATAGCTATAGATTTTTCCTGAAAACCCGGAGTTAAAGAACTTGACTGTGTGCGGAATTTCCTCAACGCCAACGTTGAGGGGAGGAAATTCTACAGCCGCATCAAATCCAACTTCGGTTGGATCGGTGAATCCAAAACCTTGTACGGTGACAAGATAAGGGTCGCCGAGACCGGTCTTTTTGCAGTAGTCTCTCCATCGCTTTGCTGTCTCAACGGGATTTGGCATCAATCGAACGCGATAAACGATGAGAATTGGGCGTCCATCAATCTTGATGTAGTTCTTGTGCCGAAACAGTTGTGCAACATCCTGGATAAACTCGATATCGGTTTCTTCGGTGTGTACCTGTTTCATCAGAATGTCATCTTCCATCCCATCCCAACGGCGTGTCCAATTTTCATTCGCCCAACAAATACAAAAAGGAAAATCAATCTCAGGATTAGATATGAATTGATTGAGTGGGCGCTCCAGCAGTCGATTTCCATTAAACCAATAATAGTGGAAACAGAATCCATAGATACCATACTTTTTTGCTAATTCAACCTGTCGTCGCTGTACCTCTGGTACTCTCAAATCGTAAAATCCCAATTCACCAGGTAAATGAGGTTGATAATGTCCTTCGAACTGTGGAACTGCTTTTGAAACGTTGGTCCACTCCGTAAATCCTTTTCCCCACCAGGCATCGTTTTCCGGGATGGGATGAAATTGGGGCAGGTAGAAGGCAATGAGTTTTACTAGTGAATCCTGAACATTAATGTTTTCATCCGCTAAGGGAACATAATCATCGTTGGTATTATTTTGAGCTGATTGCAGGCTGCTCAGGTAAAAACTCTGATAAATACTGTCATCGCTTGCAGGAGTAATTTCTGCTGTAACTATAACGTTCTCCTCTGGTACGGTGAGAGGTTCTTCACTTGGGGCTGGAGAAATTATTATATATTTACCGGATGATTGTCCTACCTGATTGTTTGAATTACTTTCAATTTTTTTTTTAAATATTATGGATAAAAGAGTATCCTTAACTTCCCAAAATGATTTGAGTATTTTAAAACCAATACTACTATAAATAACATTTTGTATTTTTCTTAATCGATCTGTTTCTGCACTAAACTCAATAATCTGCTTTTCTTTCTCACCAAGCAAACGTTGTTTACTTTGGGCTTGGTTCCTAATTTGATTAATCTCCCCTTTGGCTTTATCGATCTCACCTTTGAGGTTAGTTACCTCTTGATCTCGTGTGGCTAAGACTTTCTCACGCTGATTAATCTCTTCTTTGACCCTGTGAATCTCAATCTTAAGGTCAGTTACCTCTTTATCCCGTGCGGCTAAGATTTTTTCACGCTGATTAATCTCTTCTTTGACCCTGTGAATCTCAATCTTAAGGTCAGTTACCTCTTTATCCCGTGCGGCTAAGATTTTTTCACGTTGTTCCAATACACTGTGTACCTTGACCAACTCGTTCCTTGTATCGTTGCCAGTTTTCTCGAGAATAGATACCGAATCTTGGATCTGACTGATTTGCGCATCCCTTTCTTTCAAAATCTGTTGTTGACTCTGGCTTTCGTTTTGAAGTCGAACCACATGTATTTCTTTTTGATCTACAAGCTGTTGAAGAGAGGCAGTCTTTTTGTCAATCCTCGATGGAAGTGCCGGATCGAAAGCTTCCCAAAATAATTTTCTCAGCCAATCATGGTGCGGTTCATGTGATTGTTTTTCAACTATCTGATGCTGAAGATATTCATCCCATGAAAGAGCAAGCAATTTAGCTACATCTTCGGGAAAATAACCCAAGCTTGGAAATACATCTTGTAGCGAATAACGCTGTGCCCACGCAGACAATTGGATACTGCGGAATGCATCTTTAAAAAGGAAAAGAGTATTATGACTGTACTCAAAATCCACGAGGTACCATTCTGCCCCTGATCGAAGGATATTCCTATCCATGATGTCACCACTTGACCAGGCTTGTCTAAGACAACTTGAGTATTTATCTAACACTTTGTCAACATAATCGAGTACGAAATCCCCAAAGATGCCCTTCTGAACAAACATCATAAGATATTCTTGGTACACTTTTTTTTCTTCTTTGATGAACTTTTCCGAGGGTTTTTCGGCGGCACTCCAGATTTCGGAAAAAATATCTCTGAGAATACCTAATGCCTTCTGGGTATCCAACTCATTTGTTTCGATCAAGTTATTCAGGGAAATGGGGGATTTCAGATATTCTTCCAAGAAGAATACTCCGTCGGGTATTGGAAACGTACCGATCAAACGCGGTATCTTGACGGAACTGAGGGAAGAATAGATCGAATATGTCCGTTTAATATCTTCGGGAGAGAATAGCCAGTCCTTAGGAATAAATCTTGCCATCAAAAGCGGCACGGATTTTCTTGAGACAATGTACCGCCGTGAGAGCCGAGATTGTTTCCTGTTAATATCCCCTATAGAAAGAGAGATTTTTATATCATCTTTTAAAGAAATGATTTTCTCCCGAACAAGATACTCATGGAGCTGGGCTACAAGGTTCATACTGATTTCCTCGCTATGATGCCAAAAGAGGGACAAAAATATTCGGCGATATTGTTCTTTGCCAGCAAACGGTACGCAGCATCCAAGTACTCATTCGTCTCCAACCGTATCCCGCTTGTTCCTGAATGTTCTTGATATGGAAGACCGCTAGCAGCAAGCATCACATTGATCTCATTCAACGGTATCATTTGCCTGATAAGTTTGTAGTCGGGAAAACAACCATAAATTTCTACTATTTCCAATCCTGCATCGGTGAGCATTTTCTTGTATTCAACAAGCGACCATGTCTTCGCGGGCAACGGTTTATTCGGGACACTCTTAGCATAGAGCGACTTTGCCTTTTCTTCATTAAGGAAGCTCAGGTACGGCAGGCAAGTATGGTCATCGGGCGCACCGAAGAGATACTTGAGACCTAACGAGTTTTCAATCCCGATATATACGTACCCTCCGGGAGAGAGAATATTGAAAGTTTTCCGTAATGCTTCTTGCTGAACCTGCCAGATGGTTTTCCCGGGTAGACCGAGTGCAATCCACTCCAGAGTCCCATTAAACACAACTGCGTCGAACTGGTTGTCGTCGAAAGGAAACGTGAGGTAATTCCCACATATATATTGAAGTTTGCTTTTTTCCTGAAGTGCAATCTCCCTCAATATCTTCAATCGAGAGACCGTAATGTCAAGGCAAAAAACATTTCCCTGTCGGGAAAGGGGAATCGCGATTTGCCCCCAGCCAGAACCTACATCAAGATAGTTACCACCTTTCCTGGTAGGCAAGAAATCGAGAAACAAGCTTCTTCCTCTATCAATAATAATGCTGTATAACCATGGATGCTTATCTGCGAATCGTTGGGCAACAACACCTTCCCAACTATTATTTTTCAATTGCTCAAGAATTTCAAGCTCTTCCTTGCTATTAATATCTTCATAGTGGCCTTGGATATCTAATTCAATCCAAAAATTGTCTTCAATTTTTTTAATATTGTTACGGGTTTTCAGCCTTATCATGGATTTGATTCTTTAATTAATCAACAAATAATAATTACAATAAGAAATATTTAAGCAATATCAAATTTACCAATTTAGCACATAACATCTTCTTTTCGATCATTGTTTTATTTGATAGGAACTGCAGACGATATAATCCTATCAGTCATTAACATGTCATTCGGCAGTGTTCCTTTTGCTGGCAACACCGTTTCGTTATAAAACCTTACCATCTCTTCCGGCTTCCCTTCTCCTACCAGTTCTCCCCGATGAATAACATAAATTCGATCACAAAATTCTTTATTCGCTCCCATATCATGGCTTACAAAAAGAATTGTCCTTCCCTCTTTTTTTAACTGCCTGAAGACATTACGGCATTTTTCTGCAAATACTTTATCCCCGACAGCGAGAACTTCATCCACAAGGATTATCGGAGCAACCGATTGAATTGCAATTGCAAACGCAAGACGTGTTCGCATCCCTGATGATAATGTTTCTAACTTTGCATCGGCAAACCGCTCAAGCTCTGCGAATGCTAAAATTTCATCTACACGTTTCGACATATGCTTACGGGAGTAACCAAGCAGAGCACCGTAAACATAAATATTATCCCTGCACGAAAAATTACTGTCGAAACCAAGACCAAGCTCGAGTAGTGGCGATATATCTTCATTAACAAAGACTTTCCCTTTGGTTGGTTTATATACTCCCGCGATAATACGAAGGAGAGTCGACTTCCCTGAGCCGTTTCTGCCAATTATCCCAACAAACTCACCCTCGCGTATATGCAAAGAAACATCCTTAAGAGCATATAGTTCTTCGTAGGTGTAACTACGTTTCGCAACAGAGACAATTTTGTGGAAAAGCGTTTTCGTTTGTTGGTGTGGGATGCGGAACACCTTCGATATGTCTTCGAGAATGATCAAGTATTATACTCCGGAATCCGATGCTCATACTTCATAAAAAGCCACCACCCAAATACAAATATCCCGAGACAAAATAATATAGTTGTAACAACAAAAGGCCAAGCCAAAAAATCGTTATACAACAAATATCTCCTCAACAACACAAGAATGCGGCCAACCGGATTTAATAAAGATACAGTTGCAAGTGGGGCTGGAATATTCGTTGGTTCATACATTATAGGAGTTAACCAAAAACCGATTGTTATAATTACACCCCAAATCTCCAGGATATCACGGAAGTGAATAAAAAGAACTGCTAATATCATCCCGACCCCTAATGCTAAGAATAGCATTAATATAAATGGAAGGATTGCATAAAATTGTAAAAATGAGACATGATCGAATATCATGGTAACAATAATAATCAGCACAGTGTTAATAGCAAATGAGAAAAAAGCAGTGGTACACGATGCAAATATTAATAAATAGCGGGGGAAATAGATTGTCTTTGTAAGTCTTGCCCGGCTGCCAATTGTACTGATCGCGCTTGAAGTTGCATCCTGAAAGAAATTCCAGAAAAAAACACCCGTCAATAGATAAAGCGTAAATTTATCAACATGTGATATGAATAAATAAGAAAAGACAAAATAGTACACACCAAACCGAAGAAGCGGATTTAGCATCGACCAGAAGTAACCGAGAGTGGAGTCATGGTACTTCTTGCGAAAATCGACTATGGCAAGCTCTCGGACGATGTTATAATACTGCCTAAATTTTGTCGGCTTCCTAATTAGGGATGCGTTGATAGCACCCATCTCGTTTGCAGTCGTTGTTTGCATTATCTTATTTTATCATTGATAGTGAAGTCGTTAAATTCATTCTAGTCAAAATCATTTATTCAATTTGTAATATTGCAACAGCACTGTATAGAAATCCTCGATATCTTTTAAATTGTGAACTAAAATAGATTTCAGCATATCAACATCTATCTCTTGATATTCATGGACTGCAATATTTCGGAATCCGACCATCTGTATCATTCGTTTTGATTCTTCAGCGGTAATGATCTTAGCTTTTTCTAAAAATAAAAAATTTTCTTTCAGGTTCGAGGGTAAACCAAGTCCTT
>CAYYIJ010000069.1:0-12394 GCA_964471945.1 uncultured Chlorobiaceae bacterium | reverse complement strand
CCGCAGCAGGCGGGAGTTCGGAATGACGGGTATGGTTTTATAATATTTCAGAAGTTTCTAGATAATAACGATCTGATTCTTTCTATGTTAATTTTCAATTTGACTTTAATCTGAGAAACCAATATATTAACACGTTTTAACAATTCACTATTTTAATAAATAATCATAGGGGATATTATGCAATTATCCAAGTTGTTATTATTTTTTATGCTGTGTGTCGTAACGGCATTCATCATTAGTTGTGCGACAATCATCAAAGGCACGAGCCAAGATATTTCTATAAATTCTAATCCAACAAAAGCAAATGTTGTGATTAAAACAACCGGGGGCGTTGAGGTCTTCACTGGATTAACTCCCACAACGACGAAGCTCTCAAAAAAGAAAGAATACAATGTTACAATTTCACTCGAGGGATATAAAGAGACAACTGTCCAAATTACTCAGAGCTTTGAGGCGTGGACAATTGGAAATCTGCTGTGCGGTGGTGTTATTGGTCTTATTGTTGATGCAGTTAATGGAGCGATGTGGAAATTAGAGCCTGACCAAATTATGGTTTCATTAGTTACAGCGTCTAATGAAGGAGGCGAGTCTCGCTTGTATGCTGTGTTCCGTACGTTAGATGATCAGGGGCAGCTTCGTACACTTGCAGTTCCACTTATTAAGGAATTCGCATTGGCGAAACACTAATAAGTGAAAGTTATTCTATTTCTTCTTCTGGTTTTCCAGAGCCAACAATTATGTATTTCACAACAAAAAGATGTTGAACTTGTTGATTCTTGGGAACCAGAAGAATATCTTAATATATCTTCGACCACATTAAATATTGATCAACCTTCTTTTAATATTGTAAAAATTCTTAGTGATAATTTAATCTCTTATTATCAGAGCAACATTTCTCCTTTATCAATAGACCGGTGTCCATTTGAAATATCATGCTCTAATTATGCGAAGGAAGCCATATCAAGACACGGGATCATCGGGCTAATAATGTTCACTGATCGATATTTTTATCGAGAGAATGTTGCAGCATACCAAAATTACAAAATAATAGAGAGAAAAAATAGAATTCTAAAATTAGATGATAAGATTTATCTGTTCAAATAAAATAAATAAATTTTTCATTTTATCATTATTCGTTTTGTCATCTTCCGTGCTCTCTCAGACGAAGGTAGACTATGCTGAATCTTTGATGAGAGAAAAAGATTATTTTCGTGCAATTTCAGCATATAAAGAGTTGGCATTTTATTCAAAGAACGAAGATTCAACAGTGTTTTTTATGACTCAAATTGGAAGAGCTTACCGATTAAGTCGAAAGTATGAATTGTCTATTGATTTATTTTCATCATTGCTCACTAAATACTCAAAATCTCAATCTCAGTTGGATTTTTTTAATATTAATCTTGGGTTAAATTACCTTGGTCTTCGTGTTTCTTCCCATGCTTTACCGTACTTTGAAAAAACATTTATCACTGATTCTACCGGATATGCCTATTTCTTTGCAGCATATGTTGAGTGTGAAAGGAGTAATTGGGAAAAGGCAAACCTTTATTATTTCAAGGCAAGCTCTTTGCTAAATAACCAGGATGTGAAAACGCTATCGTTGGAGTTTGCATCAAAAGTATTAAATGGAGATAAGATACCACAGAAAAGTGTTTTTCTTACTGCTGCGATGTCATCGATTATTCCGGGGTTGGGTCAATACCACTGTGGGCATTATTTTGATGCAGCCCAAGCTTTTATTTTTGTTTCTTCATTCGCGTTCGTAAGTTATGCAATGTATCGCAACGACAGAAACAATAATTCCAATTATATACTTACGGGGGTCTCGCTATCGATAACAACACTATTTCATTTCGCAAATATATTTGGCGCTGAGAGAACTGCCAATTATTATAACCAACGACAAAAAGAAATTTTTCTGCAAGACATACAAAAGAAAACGTTAGAAAATGATTTTTCACCGCTGACCCGCCCATAACAGGCGATGCCGCAGATGACGTGAAGTAAATATTTTGTATCTTGTACAGTAGGGATATGTCAAAGGTATTACAAAACATAGAAAATATTTTTTCACCCGATGGTTCGTTATCCATTATCAAGGATTTCGAGTACCGTCCTCAGCAGCTTGAGATGGCACAAGCAATTTCCCGCGCACTTGAATCTCAAAAACATTTAATTGTTGAATCGCCCACCGGTGTAGGAAAAAGTTTAGCTTATCTTTTTCCCGCAATTCTCTATGCCATTGAGCACAAGAAAAAAGCCATCATTTCAACACATACAAAAAACCTCCAGGAACAGCTTTTCCGGAAAGATATTGAAATCGTTAAATCAGTTCTGGGAATCCACCTTGATGCAGTTATTTTTAAAGGTCGCAGCAATTATCTTTGCACAACCAGACTTAATAACGCACTGCTGTATCAACATCAATTGTTTGAAAAAAGACACGCAGAGGAATTGCAGAAAATTGCCGAATGGGCTAAAACCACGGTAGATGGCGACCGCGAGAACCTTCCCTTTGCGCCCCATCCCGAAATATGGCAGCAAGTATGTTCTGAAAAAGGTGTGTGCAACCGAAAAATATGCGGCTCGCAATGTTTCTTCCAGAAAGCTAAAGAACAAGCAAGAGCAGCAAAAATTGTCGTTATGAATCATTCGCTATTCTTCACACTGCTTGCGGCAATGCCATCGGAGAAACATTTTCTGTTCCCAGAGGATTTCGTAATATTTGATGAAGCACACATGCTTGAGCAGGTTGCGGGTTCATGTATCGGGAATAGTGTCTCACGAGCACAGGTATTATATGCGATTCATCTTTTATACAATCCGAAAACAAAGAAAGGTTTATTTTCGCGGTTAAGAAAAAGCGTCATTCGCAAGTATTGCCAAGAAGCTGAAACCGCAGCAATTTCATTCTTCGAAGATGTAATGTTGGCTGCAAGGAGCTTGAAAGGAAAATCAAATACTATTCGAATTCGCACACCGTATTTCGTGGGGAACACACTCGATCAACCACTTTATGAATTGTTACACCAAATTCATTCAATCGAAGGTGATAAACACTTGCGTATTAATAAAGAAGAGCTTGGAATTGCTAAACGCCTTCTACAGAATGCAGCGATGTTGGTGAAAGAATTTTTAGAACAATCAAACAAAGCTTTAGCCTATTGGATCGAAATTGGCGGTGGACGGTATAAAAACGTTTACCTACAAAGCGCTCCAACCGATGTTGCCAGCGCTATTGCACCAATACTATTTCGTGAGAACACTTCCGTCATCATGACGAGTGCAACACTTTCGGTCAATCGAACACTTGAATATTTTCAGAGTCGGCTTGGCGCTCATTCAGCGGAAACACTTATTCTATCTTCGCCGTTCAATTTTTGGAAACAGATGAAAATTGTTTTGATAAAAGACATTCCCTCACCCGATAACGAAGAGTATGAAAAGCAATTACCTGACTGGATATACAAATCGATTGCTCTGACGAAAGGAAAATCGCTTGTGCTTTTTACCAGCAGCGCTCTTTTAAGATCAACTAGTGAGAAACTCCGCGATAAACTCAGTGAAGATGGAATTGTTTTGTACGTTCAAGATGGAACAGAGTCGAGGCATAAGCTTCTTGAGAAATTTAAAAATGATATTAACTCTGTATTATTCGGTCTCGATAGCTTCTGGATGGGTGTGGATGTGCCGGGTGAAGCTTTGCAGCACGTTATTGTTACACGACTTCCGTTCGCAGTCCCAGATCATCCGTTAGTTGAAGCGAGAATTGAAGCGATAGCGGAAAGGGGTGGTAATTCATTCTATGAATACTCACTACCCGAGGCAATTATAAAACTTAGGCAAGGTGTTGGAAGATTGATACGCTCAACTACTGATACTGGCTTTGTTACGATTCTTGATTCGAGAATTTTAACAAAGCAGTATGGAAGAATTTTTTTGAATTCACTTCCGAAGTGTACGGTGGAGATTATCAACTCAGCGGCGGAATGATATACAATCTTTACATATACACTTTTACACTCAGCGTGATTCTTATTCTAACCGCAGAGAGCGCGAAGAAGGCGCAAAGATGAATTAACTGCAAATACAGTGTGTCGATACTCTTATCTAAAAGTCGTAGACTATCGGAAAGTTAATAAGTGAAAAAAGTTGTTTTCATAATTGTCGGTACAATTTCTGTTGCACTCGGGTTAATTGGAATAATAATTCCGCTTTTGCCAACAACACCCTTGCTTCTGCTTGCGGCTGCATGTTTCGCACGAAGTTCACCAAAGTTCCACTCCTGGCTTTTTCACAATCCTTGGTTCGGTACGTACTTGACCAATTACAAGGAAGGTAGGGGAATTCCTTCTAAGATAAAAGTGTATTCTATCGTATTCTTATGGTGTGTTGTTGGTTTGTGGATTGTGTTTGCGGATGTTTCTCAGATTTTTCAAATCATCTTGATCGTTATCGGGATGGCTGTTACCGTGCATTTGATGCTGCTGAGGTAACTCAGCCGTCTGAACCATGATTCACGTGATTAAAGGATTACTATGATTTTGTAATCATATAACTCACAATTTTTTGAATGGCACTATGAAAAATCTTTTCTTCAACAAGCAAACTAACAACTAGACAGTCATCTTCATCGAAATCGAAGAAATATCCTGGATGAACGTAAATGCTTTTCTTTTCAAGCAGTTGCAGGGCCCACTCCTCATCTGATTTTGTCCGAGGAACACGAATGATTCCATACCACCCGCCGTGGGTGGTGAGTGGTGAGCAGGGAGTATTTTGAGTTTCATTTTGAAGGATTGAATAATTAGTACGAACGCGCTCAAGAATTTTTTGCTGAACGGTCTTTCCCGCTTCAAAAAGCTCCGGCAAAGCAACTTGCACCGGTGTATTTACCGAAAGAAATGTATCACAAATTATTTCCAGCCGAGCAATTGCTTCACTCACCAATAACGACTCTCCGCCGGAGGCGGATCCGCCTTTGGCGGAACCACTCACCACAATCCAACCAAGTTTCATCTGAGGCAAACCACAAGATTTTGAAATTCCATTTAGCGTAAATGTTAACACATCAGTTTCATTTGCAGTTGAACCAATTCTGTTTTCATCTTTTTCAAAAGGATAATCAATAAAAACCTCATCGACTATTAAAGCTAAATTATTTTTTACTGCAAAACTCTTTATCGTATCAAATTCATTCTTCTTTAAAAACATCCCCGTTGGATTATGAGGATTAACAATTACAATTGCTTTAATCTTTCCAATCTTTTCAATATTTAAATTGTTTAACGATTCAATATCTAAATGCCACTCTCCGTCATATCGCAGTTTATAGTATTGAAGATTGACATCGTTGACCTGTGCAAGATATTCGAACAATGGATAAGATGGTTTCGGCACAAGAACGCCATCACCAGCATTACACAGAAGTTTGAAAATGTGCGAATATGCCTCGCTTGTACTTGCTGTGAGAAATATATTCGCGGGACCAACAAAAATATTTTTCTCTTTATAGTATTCACATACGGCTTCACGCCCCGATAAAAGTCCGTGTGGCTCGGGATGATATTCCAATCCTTCGGAACTCGATAATGCCTCGAGAAAATCGTTATTCGGATATCCAAAACCGCATTCCGTTGGATTTGAAACAGTCAAATCTAAAATTTGCTTTCCACTGTTACGAAGCGAATCAAGAAGTGTAGTGAGCTTATTCGGTTGATAGTCCCAATCTGTGCGATTTGCAAAAAGCATAACTTTAATTTTTCATTAAGCTATTCAATTTCAATTGCCTCTGCTTTTTTCTTCGACATTCTTAGCCGCTCGTTATGGTCGAGATATTTCTTCCGAAGCCGAAGAGATTTCGGTGTAACTTCGAGGTATTCATCATCTGCGATCCACTCAATTGCCTGCTCAAGAGTGTGAATGTGAGGCGGTTCAAGGCGGATAGCTTCATCGGCACCGCTTGCCCGCATATTTGTAAGTTGTTTTGTTTTGCAAACATTCACAATCACATCCTCATCGCGCGCATTCTCGCCAACAATCATTCCCCTGTAAACTCTTATTCCCGGAGCGATGAAAAAAGTTATTCTCTCTTGCAATTTCCACATCGCATAGGCGGTCGAGTTTCCATCTTCGAGCTGGACGATTGCACCCTTATGCCGAGTTGCAACATCACCCTTGTACGGCTCATAACCATGGAAATTATGGTGTAAAATACCAGTTCCTTTGGTTTCAGTCATGAACTCGGAGCGAAAGCCGAGAAGACCACGAGCAGGCATAACAAATTCTAAGCGTGTGTTGCCCTGAGATTGAAGCATGTTCTTCATAACCCCGCGTCGTGAGCCGAGATTTTCGATAACCGTTCCAACAAATTCATCAGGTACATCGATGATGACGTGTTCCATCGGTTCACTCAATACATCGTCTATCCTCTTGAAAATTACTTCGGGTGCCGAGACTTGGAATTCGTATCCTTCACGCCTCATCGTCTCGATAAGAATTGCAAGATGAAGTTCGCCTCTTCCGCTTACTTTAAAAGTATCCGGATTATCGGTCAGCTCGACGCGCAAGCTGACATTCGACCGCAGTTCTCGCGTCAATCGTTCTCCGAGGTGGCGGGTTGTTACGTACTTTCCTTCCTGGCCTGCAAACGGTGAATTATTCACAACGAAGTTCATTGAGAGAGTTGGTTCTTCTATGCTGACAAAAGGAAGCGGTGTTGGGTCGGCAGCATCGGCTATTGTCTCACCGATATCGACATCCTCCATCCCTGCAATCGCGATGATATCACCTGCCGACGCAGTTTCAATTTCGGCACGCTTTAAACCTTCAAACGTATAAATCTTTGTAACGCGGGCGTCTTCAATTGAAGCATCGCGGTGGATGATTTTCATGGGCGAGCCAAGACGGATAGTGCCGCGATCGATTCTTCCGATACCGAGTCGTCCGAGATAATCGTTGTAGTCGATCGTTGTAACGAGCATCTTAAAAGGCGATGTATCATCTCCCAGTGGTGATGGAATTTTATTTATAATTGTCTGGAAAAGCGGCTCGAGGTTCGTTCCTTCATCTTCGAGTTCATGTTTTGCAATTCCTTGTTTAGCAATGCAATAGATGATTGGAAAATCGAGCTGATGATCGTGAGCACCAAGAGAAAGAAATAACTCGAATACATTGTCCAGTACTTCATGCGGTCGCGCATCTTTTCGGTCTATCTTATTTATAACAACAATCGGTTGGAGGTCTAATTCAAGTGATTTTTTTAAAACGAATTTTGTACCGGGAAGCGGACCTTCGGCAGCATCGACAAGAAGAAGTACACCCTCGACCATTTTCAGTGTTCGCTCGACCTCGCCTGCAAAATCAGAGTGCCCCGGAGTATCTACAATATTTATTTTGATAACACGCTGCTCATTGCTCACCGCTCCCTGCTTATAAAACACCGCCGTATTCTTTGCAAGAATAGTGATGCCTTTCTCGCGTTCAAGCTCATTGGAATCCATTACACGTTTTACAACTTCTTGATTCGCTCTAAAAGTGCCTGTTTGCCTTAGCATGTGGTCAACAAGTGTCGTTTTTCCATGGTCAACGTGTGCAATTATAGCAATATTTCGTATATCTTCTCGTTTTTTCATAAGTATCATAAACAGAATAAAAATGCCTCAAGCATAATTGCGTGAGGCGTTGTGGTATCATATCAATACAAGATACGAATTATTTCGATGACAAAAAACATGAGTGAAAACAAACTAAACCTTTCTGAACCACTTATGTCTAATATTTTAAAATAAAGTTACCAACAATTAATGGAGATAAAAATGAAACGATTAATTTTCTTAATCCTGTTTGCAACTTCAATGATAATGAGTCAGCCGCGCTGGGACGACGATAATGGTCGGCATTTTCGTGGAAAAGGAGCTATCTGCGAAAAACTTGATCTGAGCGCAGATCAGCAAAAGCAATTTGATAAACTGCAATCGGATATGCAGAAGAAACGAATAGATACGAGGTCTAAAATTCAGTCATTGAGAATTGATATTAAAGATTTATTCAATGAAGACAATCCGGACAAAGGTAAGATAGAATCTAAGATGAACGAAGTAACCAAACTGCAAAGTGAGATGAAAAAGAACCATCTCGATTTCTGGTTTGGAGTAAACAAGATATTGAAACCCGAGCAGCAGAAGATTTGGAAAGAACACCGTATGATGATGGGCGATAGAATGGGACCAAGAGGTAGAAGCGGTATGAAAGACGGATTCGGACCACGCAAAGGCAAATACGGTGGACGTGGAATGGGCATGCATGATTGCTCTCCGGATTGCTGCAGGTAAATTAATAGAATTCAGAAAGCTGAACGCCTCATCGGTTTGCGAGCGAGGCGTTTTTTATTTCACTTCAATCTTTTCATCAATCCCCTGACCTTACTTGCCACTTCCATTGTAGCTGGTAGATCATAATTTCCAAGCACGATTATCAGATCACCGTTTTCAGCATTGAATTCTATCGCCGCGTTAATTCCGGGTGCACCGCCTGCAATTCCGAAGTCGCCTCTTGTTAGTGGTAATTCTGGGTCGGCAGCTGGAAGATCGCCAGTTAACATCCAAGCAGAATATTTTGGTGAGAGAAGTTTTCCATTGCGAAGAGCATGGACAAATTTGAAAATATCCTCGACAGTTGAATATCCACCGCCAGCCGAACTGCCTCGACCGGGTGCTGTATAGATATTGCTAATCCATTTTGCATTATCATTTTCTGGATGTGTATATCCTGTTGCAAGATTGGGAGTGATTTCATCCATTGGATACGAATCGGTGTTTTCCATCCCTGCACGCTCGAAAATATTTTCTCTTACATAAGTGTAATAATCTTGTCTGGAAATTTTTTCTATTATAAGTCCGAGTACAATGTACCCAGCGTTCGAATATCTACGGTTTGTTCCCGGCTCGAATTCTAACGGGTTCTCTTCAAATAGCTCCAAGTAATCCTGCAAGTTTCGTATTTTGTCTTTTGGTACCATCTCGTATTTCTTGCCGAAGAAATCTCCGAGTCCCGACGTCATCTCAAGAAGATGCTTGACTGTAACTTTCTCCGCAATGGACTTGTTTGGATAATCGTGGAGATGTTTAATGATGTAATCATCGAACGAAAGTTTCCCCGTTTCGGAAAGCCGACCGATTGCAAGTCGTGTGAAGAATTTATTGATCGAACCGAGGTTGTATTTTGTATCGATTTGGTTTGGTGTGTTGAATCGCTTATCGGCATAGCCATACGCATTCTTGAAAAGAATATCCATGTCACGTGCTATGAGAACCGTGCCTGAGAATTTATCCGACTTTACACGCTCATCGAGATATTTTTTAATAACATCAATAAATTCTTGCTTTGACATCGGAGGACCGGTTTCCATAGGTTCCGCTTCGCCCATCATGATGCGGATTCCAAGTAGTTTGTGTGTGGGCTCAAATTCAAAGCCAAGCGTAAGTGTTTCTCCGTTACCAGCTTTCACGAGCATGCTGATTTCTTTTTCGGATGAACTGGTTATTTTTTGTACTTCGAGCGACTTCATTTCCTTTTGCATCATCAGTCCACGCTCGATGCGGACTTCAACGGGACGTTCTTTCAATCCTTTCTCTGAAACGTTTGCCAAGAAAAACTGACGCCAGTCGTCTTCACCACCAGCATTGAACGTTTGTAGATATGACTCGACAATTTTACCTTCTGGTGTATCTGGAAGTTTAACCTGCGAGTTAACTGACTGAATTATGAAAATAATGGGTAGTAAAACTTTAAGAATCAAATGAGGCATAAATTATTTCCTTATTGAAAATTAACCGCTGAGATTTATACAGCTTAGACGTTAAAATAGCGGTTTGGTTGACGAAAACCAAAGTCCAAAACAGATAGCTTTAAACACGTCATTTTATTATATTATTAAGGTATGAAAAAGGAATCGACATATGAAACCGATCGCTAAAACATCCCGCCGGAAATCTAAAAACGGTTATAAGAAATATGCCAAGGCAATCAAGATGCACTGGCAATTTATTCAAGATAAATACAAGGTAAAGGAGCTTGGTATCTTTGGCTCGGTTGTTCGAGGTGAACAGAAAAAAAGAAGCGATATAGATATCTTAGTTGATTATGATGTAATTCCGGACTTATTAGAATTCATTGCACTCGAAAATTATCTCGAGAAGGTTCTGAAAAAGAAAGTCGACCTTGTTGATAAGCAGGGAATACGTCCCGAGCTGAAAGATGTTATTTTGGGAGAAGTCATATACATATGACACGCAATTATCTATTGTATTTAAGCGATATTATAGAAGCCATTGGGAGAATTGAACAATTTATCGCGAATGTAAAAGCAGATGAATTTTTCGGAGATGAAAAAACTAAAAATGCAGTCGTCTGGAATATTGAAATTATTGGTGAAGCGGCAAAGCATATTCCGAGACAAATAAAACAAAAGTACAAAGAAATTCCATGGAGCGATATGTCAAAGATGCGGGATAAAATAAGTCATGCCTACTTTGGAATACGATATGAAATCGTTTGGAATGTTGCCAATGAACGCCTGCCAAAGATTAAACCAACGATTGAAAAAATTTTAAGGGAAATAAAAGGTAAAAACCTCTTCAATCATTAACACATACAAGCACCAGCGTAGTAACCGACCTGTCCCTGAGCGGGATCATTAGATCGGTATCATGTGCTATCGGAGAACGACGGTCTGTGATCGTCTACTACGAAGCATTTATTTGACAACAAAATACTCACTTGGTTGACGAAAACCAAGAATCAATCAGAATCCCACCAAAACAATGAAATCCAACGATTTGCAATAGTAGGAAATATTTTTCTTGACTTACACTACAAATTTTGTTATATTTATAATGTTACGTTGGAAAGGAAATATACATGGTAACAACATCAACAACAAAAGGACAAGTGGTCATTCCATCAAAAATTAGAAGAAAATTCGAGATTAAAGATGGAACTAGATATCAGATAGAAGTAAACGAGAAGAACCACCAGATAATACTGACACCTATAACGAAGGGATATATTCACAGCCTGCGCGGTAAGTTTAAGGGGAAAGGACTAATGAAAGAATTGATGGAAGAGAAAAAACAGGAAAGAGAACTCTGATGGCAGTAAAACCGAAAGCGTTAGTATTCGATTCATGGGCAATTATTGCCTACCTTGAAGACGAGCCAGAGGGTGAACGCGTTGCACAGCTTATTGCCGATGCTAATGAGAACGCTATACCATTGTGGATGAGTGTAGTGAATGTTGGCGAGGTTTGGTATATAATTGCACGAAATACATCACCTGCCGATGCTGATGGAGCGATTAGCGATCTTCAAAAGATAGGGATTCAATTCGATAATGCAGAGTGGAAGCTTGCACGCCAAGCCGCTGTATTCAAATCTAAATATAAAATGTCTTATGCCGATGCGTTTGCAGCCGCGCTTGCAATACAGAAGAATGCACACCTCGTTACAGGCGATAAAGAGTTTAAGCAAGTGGAAAACGAAGTTAAAATAGTATGGTTATAATTTATAATAGCTATTGGTAGTGGTGAGGGAAATGAAGAAAAGGCCGAGTTAGTAGCCGGCGATAAAGAGTTTAAACAAAATTAGTGGAGATATACATGAAACCTATAGATTTATGTCTTGCTTTAGTTAATGCACAAGACGAGAATGATATGCAAAAAATAGTAGATCGAACTTCTTTTTTGCAGAGTAATAAAAATTGGTTACCATATGGGGACAATGAAACAAACTTTAATACCGTTCTAAATCAGCAAAGCAATCCTGTGCAAGCTTTAGTTGAAAAGCCAATAAACTCGATTGACGCGATACTCCTAAAAGAATGTAAATTACGAGGTATTAATCCCAAAGATGCCCATAAAGCGCCCCAATCCATTCCTAAAGCCGTTGAAGAGTTTCTTGGAATTCCGCGTGGAGATTTTAGTGAATTAACAGAAACTGAGAGAAGGCGCATTGCCGAAAATATTCAGATCATTGCTGAGGGTTCAACAAAGAGGCCAAACATTGTAATATATGATAATGGTGAAGGTCAGAATCAAAAAAGACTTTAAAGAAACATTTCTCTCGCTTAGTAAAAATAATAAGCTCCAAATAAAGTTTGTACAAGGTCAGTATTGTATGGGTAGTACTGGTGTTCTTCCAAATTGTGGTGAGAAAAAATTTCAACTGATCCTATCACGAAAACATCCCAAGCTTTTATCGAGTAACCAAAGAGATGAATATGGATTTACACTTGTTCGAAAACATCGTATATCTGACGAGGAAGAGCATCAAGGCTATAAATCATCATGGTGTGAATATTTCGTTAATGATAACGGTGATATATTTTCGTTTTCGAA
>CAYYIJ010000068.1:0-12899 GCA_964471945.1 uncultured Chlorobiaceae bacterium | reverse complement strand
TTCGTTTTATTCCAAGTACTTCAGCTACAAGCGTTTGTGTTTCGGATGGATGCTGGCTTGAGCTGAAGACATTGATTTCATTTCCTTCTCCCGGAACACATAAACACGCTTGAGTTTCAAGATACCAATGCTCTTGTGCACCCGTACAAAGTTCTCCACGAAAAATATTCTTTGCCGACTTCAGTGCCTTGTCAGCATCACCACACTGCATTTTTCTTTGTGGACCGAGTAAATTATTTTTCTTAATTGCTGTTTCGATATCAAGAATTGCCTCAAGAGGTTCGTATTCGATTTTAATTAACCTCTCGGCTTCTCGACATTGTTCTTCAGTCTCGGCAGCAATCAAGAAGATTACTTGTCCCACGAACGTTGCTTCATTTTCGGCAAGACACAACTCATCTTTAACAACAGGTCCCATCTGATTATGACCGGGAATATCTCGGTAATATAAAATAGCCTGAACGCCCGGGACTTTTTTTGCTTCTGATAAATCGAGTGATTTGATTTTTGCATGTGCATGGGGGCTATATACAACTTTGCCAATAAGCAATTGTTCATTTACGAGTATGTCGTCAATGTAAATGGCTTCGCCAGTGACATGAAGTTGAGCGGATTCGTAGGGAAAATTCATATATCTCTATTCTTTCGGATAAACGACACTCAATTTTTTAAGCTCTTCTTTAAAATAATTACTTGCAAACTTCTGAAGGTTTCGCTTTCTAACCAATTGTCTGATTGTTTCTTTCGCTTCATCGAAGTCTTTACGTTCTCCGTCAAGCCATTCTTTAAGTTCCGCATAGTCATCCTTTCCGATTTTCTCGTCCTCCAAAAAAAATCTATCGAAACCATTGAAAGTTATATCCATGGAAAATATTCCTAATTCGATGAAAGGATTCATGTATGTAGAAACAGCTGCAAGTGCAAGCAATCTCCTATCCCTATTTTTGGTCTGAGTGGGTATTTGAAGACAGGTCTTCCCATCAAGAAAGGAGCGTGAATTGTAAATTTCTATTAAGGCAGTAATTCTCCTATAAGAAAATCCGTGGAATGTTTTTGGATACGGTGAAACAATTTTCCACATCTTTCTTACAATTGTCTTAGGAAGTTCCTCGCGGATCGAATATACGATATAGGACTTTGAATGAATCGTTTTTTTACCAACAGTTTTCTTGAATACTTTTGCAGATACTAATTCTTTTACAAATCTTGAGAACCGTACATGTGTTCTAAATTCTGATGGAATTAGAATCCTTCCGTTTACTAGTGATTCCAAGTTCAAAACGAATCTTTCAAATCTTGGTAATAAGCCCATGGCATCCGTTCGTTTTTCGTCTCCACCGCTATACATAAGTGTGCAAAAACTATCGTTTCCATCCCTCCCCGCCCTCCCTGTTTCTTGCCAATAAGCCTCCATAGAAAGTGGAGAATAAAAATGGACAATAAAACGAATATCGGGAATGTCGATACCCATACCAAAGGCGTTCGTCGCTACAAGCACTTTAGCTTTATGAGTGACTTTAGCAGTAAACCAATTCTGAACACCCGTTCTTTCCTCGCTACTCATTTTACCGTGGTACGGTCGCACATCTACCTCTTTTATGTTCGAGAGTTCCTCAACTATAGCTTTCACGTCAAACGAATCCTTCACATTTGCACCTTTATTCGCAAATGGACAAAAAACTATACCTTTTTTTCCTCTATTCCTTCTCAATAGCGACCTTAGTTTTTTAAACTTGCCTTTGTCATCACTGCAGCGAACTATTGAGTAATGGAGATTTTTCCGTTCTAAAGATTTAGGGATAACAATAGCAACCTTATTTCTATCTAACTTCATGTTTTGGAGAATATCGTCAAAAACACTTTCACTTGCAGTCGCGGTAAGTAATAAAACAGGAAGCTGTTTTTGGTGCTTCTCATTATAGGTAAGTACAAAGTCAATGATTCGTCTATATTTTATTCTAAAACCGCCCCACTGTGAAATACAGTGTGCTTCATCTATCACCAAACGTGCGATTCGAACTTCTTCTAGAAGTTTCTTGAAATCGTCTACTTTCAATCGTTCCGGTGATATTAAAAGCAGTGAAATCTTCTGATCCTTTATTTTTCGTATCACCGCTCTGCGTTCTTCACGTCCCAAAGTAGAATTAAATTGCTCACATTTCTTGAAGCGCACTTTCATATCTTGCATGAGAGAAAGTAGTGGACTAATTACAACTGTAATTCCCTCATTTTGTATTGCCTCTGCTACAGCAGTAAAGCAAAGAGATTTTCCTCCTCCAGTTGGTAAGATTCCGAAAGTATTGCGACTGTAGAAGTTATGAAGCATGATTAATGCCTGCTGGAAGTTATTAAATCGAAAATTATTTAGAGCAATCTTTTCCTGTTTAGCACTAATAGTAACAAGACGATTAAAGTCCTTCTTGAACTGTCGGTCATCGACTCCACGAGGTTTCAGTCGAGCTAACGTTGCTTGAATTTCTTCAGGTCTAACCCGCTCATCTTTTTTACTTTTGACCTTTTCGATCTCCTCATAGAGTTTTTCTCGCTTTTTATTGAAATAGAAAGATCGGAAAATATTATAGAACTCACTAACTTCGGTTGTTTCTTGCATGTGGTCATGTCCATCTTCATAAGAGTGGCACCCAGCGCACAAAAGAGTAAGATTTTTAAGCGAATGGTTACCACCTTCAGAGAGCCGTTCTCTGTGGTGAGTGTGAAGGAACATTGAATCTGGTCTAAGTTTGCCTTTCCAGTGATGAAAGGTTTCTCTAGAAAGTACAATACCACACTTCTTGCATCGGTTTCCTAATTTATTCCTTATCGCTGTCTTCCTTTTATTCCAATCTTTTGGATAGGTTTTCATTATAATATTCCTTATAAGTTATTCAAGAAATCTTTCCGCCTTTACTGCAATACTTCACTACTCCATTACTCCAATCCTCCATTCTTAAGGTCTATCCAAAACTTCATCAATAAATTTCTTGCAACAACTCTTCTATACTCTGCACTACCACGTGTATCGGAAATAGGTGTAAAATCTTTATCAATCATCGTCATTGCTTTTTCAATCGTTTCTCGGTTCCATTTCTTGCCTAAAAGAAACTTCTCGGTAGTTGTTGCACGTTTTGTTACTTCTGCCATCCCGCCATAAGCTAATATTATTGATTTTACATCCCTATCATCTAAAACCACACGGAAACCAGCACTAACTGTGGAGATATCCATATCCTTCCGCTTCGAGATTTTGTATGATTTCACTATTGATCCGTTTGTGAGTTTCGGTATTATAATAGAGGTAATCAACTCATTCGGCTTGCGGATAGTTTTTCGATATCCTGTGATGAAATTGTTAATATCGACTTCACGTTTGCCGTTCAGACTTTCAAGAACAACTTTTACGTCGTATGCCATCAAAACTGGAAGAGTATCTCCAATTGGCGAAGCACTTCCGAGATTACCCCCAAGTGTTGCAAGATTTCTAATTTGATTAGAACCGAAGACTGCCAACATTTCATGCAAAGCTGGAAAGTCTTTTTTTACTTCTGGAACCAAGTCGTTAATCAATACACCCGCTCCAATGATTATCTTGGATTCATCTTCAAGAATTTCTTTCAACTCTTCAATTCCGGATATATCTATGATTTCTTTTAAAAGTTCATGTCCTTTTGTAACTCTTAGTGCAATATCCGTTGCACCACCGATTATGATTGCATCTGGATGTTGGTGTTTCAGAGAGATTGCTTCGCCCAAACTTGCAGGACGGAAATATTTTTGTTTATCTGTCTGAATATGAATCGACTCTTTTGAAATTGACCTCAGCAACTCTATAACTTTCTTCTCACCATTAGTGAAATGGTCGATGCAATTATGAACACACGATTTAGCTGAAGCTTCAACGATAGGTTTATATCCAGTGCATCGGCACAGGTTCCCTGTTAATACATCGTTGATTTGTTCACGAGTTGGATTATTGTAATTTTTATAGAGTGCGAACATCGACATGATAATTCCCGGTGTACAAAAGCCGCATTGACTTCCATAAAGGTCAACCATCGCTTGCTGAACTGGATGAAGTTCACCATTTGATTTCTTCAGATTCTCGACTGTAATTAATTGCTTTCCATGTATCATCGGAAGAAAAATTAAACATGAATCGACTGCTTTGTACTGAATTTTATTATCAACCAACTCACCAAGTACAACCGTGCAAGCACCACAATCTCCTTCAGCACAACCTTCTTTCACACCTTTGTGGGTGGGAAAGCTCCGAAGATAATTAAGGACAGTGGTGGTTGGCGAGATTCCATTGGAAGCTCCAAAGCTAAGCTCTACGATTTTTCCATCGAGCACGAATGAAATTGCTGAACGCATGAAAACCTGTCGATAAAATTGAAATTACTAAACCATCTTGTTTAGTTTAACAATTTTTGGCGCAAGTTTCAAGTTTATAGAAAAGTGAATTGGTGAGCGGTGAGTGGTGAGTAGTAAGGGGGGTTAATAGAATATTAAATCCTTCTCGCAGATTTTACTTCATGCTTTATCCGCTCCGCTCAAAGTCCTCAGTTAATTCAATCCACACATCCCGCTGCTGCACCCGCCGCCGCTGTATGGACCGCATGAACCATCAGAACAATCCGAAGCAGAGTTGTTTCCCATCGTCATTTGTGTTAATGACATGAGTTTTTTAGAGTTTGTCGAACCGCAGAACGGACAAATGATATCTTCAATAACTTCTCGAACTTTATGAAAGATATCATACGTTTTATTGCAGTCTGTACATTTGTAATCGTATATTGGCATAGGATCAAATAAATAATTAAAAATATTTTATAAGGTTAGGATTTTGTTCCGATATTTTCTAATGAATTCAAATCTTTAACAAAGCAATGAATATCGTCATCGGAAAATCCTTTCTCTTTTGCGATGCTTTCAAGAGTTCCCCAAACCGGCTCTCCACAAGCGAGACATTTAACTCCCTTTTCCATCATGTAGCTGATGGAAGAAGGAATATCACGGATTAAATCTTCTATCGGTGTGTCCTTTGTTATCATTATTATTCTGTTTTACTTTCAGATCAATTGACAGTGATGTTTGTAAGGTTTTCATCGATCTTTTCTTTCAACGCATTCTTCGGGGCAGCACCGATAACCGCATCCACCATTTTTCCACCGAGGAATATTCCAATCGTCGGGATACTCATGATATTATACTCCATTGCAGTATCTATATTTTCATCTGTGTTCAGTTTTACGACTTTCATCTTTCCCGTATATTCATTTGCCAGTTCCTCGATAACAGGAGCAATCATTCGACATGGACCGCACCACGGCGCCCAGAAATCAACTAACACAGGAATTATCCCCACGATAAATCGTGGGTTTATTTGTCGGTGATATTGAATCTCTGCGTAACATCAGTTTGTAACTAATTTGATGCGAGATGGGGGAAATGGATTCATTCTTCGTGGTTTTTGATTTGGTTAGTTCAATAACGATCATTTTTTTGATAGTTTCAATTAAGACTCGTATATTCAATCTATCAATTCCTTAAAATATTTCACTGATGTTTACATCAATAATTATAATAATATTTTCCGTTCTGCTTTCTGCTCAAAAACCTAAACTACCCAAAGTCGAAGTACCTGAGTTGAAAGCTTTTCAACCTATCGCTTATAAGATACAAAACGAAGCCCTTGAAAATTATGACGTTGCAATGCTTGTAGATTCACTGCCAGCTATAGATAGCGGTGTTGCGAAAATTGTAAACGCACACCTTCCAGAAACATTGTTTGATTCCGGTGGTTTAAATCATATCAAAACAAAATGGGAAAAAGGTGTTAAGAGTTTACAGTCTATTCTAAACAGATTCAAATCAGCAATTGCAGAAAAAGATGTAGAAGAAATTATTGAGACTGCCGAGGAACTATGCGGACAGTATGAAGCACTCGTCTGGTTAATTCACCCAATCCCTGAAGAACTCGAAATGTTTTATCAATCGCTCCATCCAATTTATCATGAATATATGCCGGGATATAATATTGAGAAAATAAAACTTGCAGTAGTAGATATTCAGGAAAAAATGGACATGCTTAATAAAGTTAAAGTTCCCAGGCAGCTTGGAAGAATACAAAAGGTTTTTTATCAAAGCAGACGTGAATTAAATAAGTCAGTCAAATATATGGTTAAGGTTACTAATTTGATCGATGATGAAAAAATCGTGAAGGATGCAATAATAGAAGTTTATGAAAAGTATCAAACGCTGGAGAAGGTATTTGACTAAATCAGTTATCTCCCTTTTCACCTTTTACAAATTCATTCAATTATATGGAGCCCCAATATGTTAAAAATTATTTACACAGTATTCCTATTTATTATTCTGATAGGAATGGGAAGTACAGCGATGACTGAATCGATATTCCCATACAAATATATTAAAGAGACATTGCCCAATGGACTCACTATCATAATGATACCGATGGAGAGTCCCGGATTGGTAGCATATTATTCTGTTGTACGCACTGGAAGTCGTGATGAAGTAGAGCCAGGTAAGTCGGGCTTTGCGCATTTCTTTGAACACATGATGTTTCGCGGAACAAAGAAATATCCAGGGGGTGTTTACGATAGCATCGTGACAAGCATCGGTGCTAATGCAAATGCATATACGACTGATGATTATACATGCTATCACCTTAACTTCGCTAAAGATGATTTGGAAAAAGTTATTGAAATAGAAAGTGACCGATTCCAAAATCTTTATTATGAAAAGCAAGCATTTCAAACTGAGGCAGGTGCTGTGTATGGAGAATATCGTAAGAATATAACCCAACCATTTGCCCTTTTGAATGAAAAAATCCAAGACTTGGCTTATGATGTTCATACTTACAAACATACAACAATTGGATTTGAAGCTGACATCAAAGCTATGCCCGAGCAATATGAGTATAGCTTATCGTTTTTCGACCGTTTCTACAAGCCAGACAATGTTATTCTAATAATCGCTGGTGATATTAATACGAATAAAACAATGAATTTGATCAATAAATATTATGCTACCTGGAAAAAAGGTTATGTCCAACCAGCAATCCAACCTGAACCACCACAAACCAAAGAACGAACTGGAGAAGTACTTTACCCTGGGAAAACTCTTCCAATTCTGGATATTGGGTACAAGGGAGATGCTTTCGATCCCAATAATAAGGACTTTCTGGCGGCACTTCTCATTGGCGATCTTGCTTTTGGTGAGAATAGTGACTTGTACAAAAAACTTGTGATACAAGAACAGAAAGTACAGTTTCTTGGATCAAGCATTCCAATGAATAGAGACTTGCCGCTTTTTGAAATATATTCCATGATAAAAAAAGAAGACGATATTAATTATGTTCGAGATGAAGTATATCGAACTTTAGAAGAATATAAATCAAAACACGTTGACGATAAGAAACTGCAAGATTTAAAACGTCGAAACAAGTATGGCTTTTTGATGGGGCTTGACACGCCCGATCATGTAGCCGGTGGGCTTGCCCGCTTCACCGCACTCACAGGTGGTATTGATGTGATCGATCAACTTTATAAACAACTTGAAACAATAACACCGCAAGATATTGTAAACGCAGCAAAGAAATACTTTACAAAAGAACGGCGTACCGTTGTAGTTCTGAAAGGAGCCAAACAATGAAAACTACATTACTCTCAACACTTTGCATTATGGGGCTGCTTATGTCGATGATGGCAATTGGAAAACAAAAAACTTCAAACAACAATCCTGTTTTGGTGCCAATTAAAAATGATCCAACTATCTCATTCCGAATATGGTTTAAGGTAGGAGCTCAAAACGACCCATTGGGAAAAGAGGGGCTTGCGAACATTACCGCTCAAATGTTGACAGATGCCTCAACAAACAAAAACAGTTACGAACAGATACTCGACAAGCTGTATCCACTTGCGGCAAGTTATAACGCTTCAACTTCAATGGAGATGACTGTTATTTATGGCAGAACACATAAAGATAATCTCAACGAGTACTACCCGCTGTTCATGGATGCGATCCTACAACCAGCTTTTAAGCAAGAAGACTTAGACCGTATCAAGAGTCAGATTTTAAACTATCTTGAAAACACTCTTCGGTATGCAAGCGACGAAGAACTTGGCAAAGCTATACTATATAACGAGATATTTGAAGGGACAACTTACGGACATATTACTGCGGGTACAATTGAAGCTGTGAAAAATATTACACTCGATGACATCCGGGATTTCTATAAAAAATTTTACACAAGAGATAATTTTGTGATTGGATTGGGAGGCGGCTACAATGATGATCTTATTAAAATATTAAATAACGATCTTGCCATGCTTCCATCTGGCGTAACAAAAACAGTTGCAAAACCAACCTTTAAACCAATTAATGGGATAAAAGTAACCATAATAGAGAAAAATGCCCCAGCGACTGCAATTAGTTTAGGATTCCCAATTAATATTTTGAGAGGGACAAAAGATTGGTATGCCCTTGCAATTGCAAACTCATGGCTTGGTGAACACCGTAATTCGAGCAGTCATCTTTATCAAGTGATTCGTGAAACACGTGGACAGAATTATGGAGACTATTCGTATATCGAACATTTTCCAAATGGTGGGCGGTTGCAGTTACCTCCGCAAAACGTATGTCGGCGTCAGCAAATATTTGAAATCTGGATACGACCCGTACCAAATGAAAACCGCCACTTCTGCTTGCGTGCAGCACTGCGTGAGTTCAATAAGCTGGTTGAGAAGGGAATGACAGAAGATAACTTTAAACTAACTAAGAAATTTTTACGTAACTATGTTCTCCATTATGCACCGACAACTATGGAAAGACTCGGATACGCTCTTGACGATAAATTCTACAATGTGAATGGAAGTCATCTCGAGTTATTCCGTAGGATGATGGATGAAGTAATGTTGACTGATGTGAATGCCGCTATCAAGAAATACTGGCAGACGAAGAATATGCAGATAGCAATAATCACAAAGGATGCGAATTTATTAAAAGATGCGCTTGTGAATGATACACCAAGCCCGATCAGTTATCCGACACCCAAACCTGAATCTGTATTGAATGAAGATAAGGAAATAGGTAAATTTCCCCTGAAAGTGAAATCGGAGAATATTAAGATTATTCCGGTTACGGATTTATTCGTTAAATAGTTAATAATTCGTTAGTAGTTAAAACTCAAAATAGCAGGTTTACTCAATCTCAGATATTACGAGTAACCTGCTTTTTGTATTTAGTTTAATATTCCTTCCTCATTAAATACCGCTAAGCCACCTGTGGTTCCGATCCAAAGATTTCCTCTTCGATCAAACCTAAGGGCTTTGATTGTGTCGCTAGGGAGTTCTGAATTTTGTTTATTCCACGTTTTCCACATTTCACCGCGCAATCTCGTTAAACCGTTGTTTGTTCCGAACCACACATCTCCGTTTGAATGAGTAACAACCGCATTTACGAAATTATTGGGCAGCGCACCTCCATGTGCTGAATCACCATGCTGCACCCATTCAGTTGTAATTGCATTATATTTATAAGACCAATCCGCATACGTCCCAAACCATATTGTTTTGCCATATGTAAATCCCATGGAAATGATAGGCAGCGGCTTATCGTTAGGTGCGCTCATATTCCAATCTAAATCGCCATCATACGAAATAACACCCTGAGTGTATGTGCCAAACCAAATTGTATAATCATTAGGATTGATCCCTATGCTGTGGATTGTTTCATCAAGTACCAAACTATTACTCGAAGTGTAACTTACCCATGTACCTTCGCTTGGATTGAGTTGATTCGGTATAAAACGATTTACCCCTTTAGCGCTCCCAACCCAAATATCACCCATATTATCTACTTCAATGCAAAATATTATATCTGATGTTAGTGTAGGTGTTTTATATTCTATCCAAGAATCAGCCCAATAAGAGCTTATCAGCTTTCGTATCCCGCCTCCTGCCAAACCAAACCACACTCCTCTATCTTTACCAATTGCGATTGCATTTACTTTATACATATCATTATTAACACCAAATTCAAGTGGTTTTTTAATTTTTTCCCAGCTTCTTGCAAAAAATCGACTTGCCCCGTGATCAGTGCCAATCCAAATTGCACCACTTGCATCAATTGTGATTGTATTGATGGTATTACTTATAAGCGGTGAGTTTTTCATATTGTAAATTTTCAAAGGAACATCCCTCGGTGTTTGATCTCCCGACGTCGGATTCTTGTTACAGCCAATCCAAAATTGAATACAAAAAATTGCACAAGAGATTATATGATATGTTTTCATAAATTTACCTCATTGAATTTATCTTATCACAACAAACTTTCCCATCTGTGTTCCATATTCCGATTCTACTGTGAATACATAAACACCACTGGCTATCGTTCTATTACTTTCACTAAGCAGATTCCAATCCAATTCTCCGCGTACAGCATCTTCGTGATACAGCGTCGTTATTATATCTCCCGATAGTGTGAATATACGTATCGTACACTTTGGAGGTAGATGTATAAACTTTAGTAATCTCTTGTTTTCGTTCCACACTTTCGCTAGTCCTTCATATCCCCCCATCTCAAATGTGTACTCCTCATCCACACGGTATGGATTTGGAACAACAAGAACTTTATTCAATTCATTTGACACCGAAAAAGGCATCTTTATCCGCTTCCGCGATGCTAACACCGATGATTCCATACTCTTAGTTGCTAACGTCTCCACCTTGATACTTCCATCCCAGTCAACGTAATCCATCACGTGAACATCTGGTATCCCGAACGATGTAACCGAGTACCAATAGGTTTTTCCTGTTTTTAGGTTCTCATCAATAAATGTAGTCTCGATTCCCGTATCATACTCAAACCGTGGACCACCGCCGTCAATCATATCCCACTGCCCGAGCATAACGAAGCTCTTGGCAGTTCCTGCTGGGTCTTCGCTGCGATATAAACGGTAACCTTCAAAAATGCGTCCCCCCTTTGTATGCCCCTCTGGCGGATTTCTTCTTCGCCAATGGTCTGATGGGTAAAGTTGAACAGCTTGGCTTGCATCGTCCCATGTTTCTTCTGGGCTGATCGCGCTGCCTGTGTATCCCCAATTAATTTTGACACTTTGGAAACCCGATTCAATACGAAGCTTAGGAGATGGTACTATTACAGGTGGAAAAAAATTACGCGCATAGAGTGTTAGTGCCTGCATAGCAACTTCGCGAAGATTATAAGGACTAAATTCGAGCCTCAATCCATTTATTATCGCGAAAGATAATTTTAGTGTGTCTCCCGAATTCCAATCATTGAAAGGGCCAAATGAAAACAGTATATCATTCAAAAAGTGTTGTGAAGAAGGAGATTGATTAGGCATGATTCGGGGTTGATTTGGGAACCCAAGACCACTCAGGAAATTATAGAAAAGTGTATCCGTTCCTCCCACTCTATAAGGTACAAACCACCGATATGAATAATACTCCAAATCAGATAGAGAATATGGCGTTTCAAGAATAGTAAATCCAACTGGGGTCGCTTCATGGTCATTGGGGGCGTAAACATATCCTGTACGAAGTTCTGGCCAGTAGCCAGCACAATTATTTATATCTGCGGCTCTAGATAAGTATGAACCAACCCAGGCAAGAAAATTAATTCCAATGTAAACATCTTTAAGTTTTCGTTTACCTAAGTTTATCAAATAACACTCAAATGGGAGAATTGGTGCGGTTAGTAATGTCGCCCAGGCATAAGATCGCTGCCATACTTTTATTCCAAGTGGAATGTGAGCTGGAAGTTTGAAGGTGTCGGTGTAACCACAATAATAATCGCTTTCTGATACTGCCCAATAATCTTCATCTATCTTGTCATCACCGTCATTGTCAATTCCATCCAATTCATCCTCATCTATTTTACCATCGTTATCATCATCGATAAGACGTTTATTGGGTTCTCCTGTATTAAGTATAGAAGTATGATACCATGGATGAATAGTATCAATTGAAGCCCAATCCCATACAGATACCGCTTTAATCCATTTAGGGTTACCTATGCTGCCCGTGTCAATTAACGCTCCAACCCAAATGTTACTTCCTGATAGATGCTCAAATAAGGAACCTACAGGATATTCTAATCCAATGGCATTAGGGTCTATTTCACTAATTGATTGAGCACCCATTCCTCCGTAATCCCACAAAATTAATTTACTATGGTAACCTTGCTTTATATAACTTCTCGGTCGTTCCCAGTTGGTTTGTGCAAAAAGTTTATCAAAGGGAAAAAGAACTATTGATTGAAAAACAAAATTGATAACTAAAAAGTAATAATAGATTTTCATAATCTTTAGCATATTCTGTAAAAAAATTGCCGGCACTTATAATTAAGTGCCGACTTAGGTTATTTAATTTAATGTACACAGTGTGCACTACATTGTGCATCACCAAAACATCTCATATATTGACCTCCTTCGTGGCAATAGTAATTTTCACCACCACTGCAATTGCACACCACTGAACAACGATGCTCACTAGTAGGGCATCTGCTCCCCCCTCCACCTGGCGGCTGTTCTTGAGCCATAGTAAACTCAGTGTTTAATGTAATTGCTCCTGCAATGATTACAATGATTGCAGCAAAAAGAATTAATGCTTGAAGTTTTTTCATAAAAACCCCCTTTGTTTATTGTTAGAGACTTCTGAAAAATCACCCAAAGGGTCACCCTGAATTCATTTCAGGGTCTAAAATCGCTTAGATTCCGAAACAAGTTCGGAATGACGGGTATGGTTTTATAATATTTCAGAAGTCTCTGTTATTGATTTAGTTGATTAAATTTGCCCTTTTAGGCATTTAATAAATTTTTAATTTCTCCTGTTTGTTCATTTGTCAATTCTCCAATC
>CAYYIJ010000067.1:0-13442 GCA_964471945.1 uncultured Chlorobiaceae bacterium | reverse complement strand
CAGGCGGGAGTTCGGAATGACGGGTATGGTTTTATAATATTTCAGAAGTCTCTTAGAACTATTACCATAGCTCCTTTTTCTGTCATCTCGTTTTAGAAAAAGGACTAAAAGCTATTATCGTAAAGAAAACAAAAACTATTCCTCCTTATTCTCACGATCTAGTATTACTTGCTGTTAAGGCTGAGTTGATAATGAACGATGAGATGCGGAATTTTTTTGAAGTAATGAATCGTTTTGTGATTGAAGCTCGCTACCCTGATGAAAAATTGAAATTGTACAGATTGGCAACAAGAAGGTTTACTAAATCATGTCTCGACAAAACAGAGTTATATCGCACAGAACTCGCAGAAATCGCGAGGTAATAGCGATTGCCAAAAAATATATTCAAGAATTAAAGAAGAATAAAATATAATATTGACTTCCGAATATCGCCCCTCGCTTATCATCCAAAAGATTTCATCATGGACAACATCATCCCGAACGAAGCAATGACCAATGGGATTAGGATTGCATAAAGTTATCTATTATCTTGAACCTCCCGAAAGTTATAAACTTGCGTGAGGTATAACGTACACGATTAGATATTCGTGGTAAAATAAATTCTAAACGAAAAGGAAATAGCGATGTCAAAAGATAACGATCGGACTGAATATCGTATGCAGTCAGCAGTGCAATTTCTGCAACTCGTAGTAGCAGGAGAAATAGAAAAAGCTTACAAGGAATACGTAGATTTCGATGGTAAACACCACAATCCTTACTTTCCGGCAGGTTTTCAGGAGCTACAAAAAGCTATGATGGAAGATCATGCTAAGTTTCCGAAAAAGCAGCTAATTATCAAAGCCGTTCTCGGTGATAACGATTTGGTCGCTGTTCACTCACACCTCATTCAAAGCTCGGGTGGAATGGAAATCTCGGTTGTGCATTTGTTCCGTTTCCAAGATAATAAGATTATCGAAATGTGGGATGTCGCTCAAATAATTCCAACTGATTCGCCGAATAAGGATGGGATTTTTTGAACTATTCTTGTTGTGCGAAGAATTCTATAAATATTATTAGGTCGGTAAAGTTATTTCTATCTTTCTCCCTTTAAAAACTCTTCGCACACTTTTACATCATCCTCACTTCCTAAAAACACAGGTGTATGCTGATGAAGTGCTGTGGGTTTGATATCGAGGATTCTTTGTTTGCCATCGATTGCTCTACCGCCCGCGTGTTCAATGATGAACGACATCGGATTGCATTCGTAACACAGCCGCAATTTTCCATCGGGATTTTTCTTATCACCCGGATAGGCAAAAATACCACCGTACATCAGCGTCCGATGAGCATCCCCAACCATCGTACCGATGTAGCGATGTGAGTAAGGTCGCCCGGTGGTTTTATCTTCCTCTTTTAAATATTGTATATACCGTTGTAAATTTTCGTTCCAGTTGCGGGAGTTTCCTTCATTCATGCTGTAGATTTTTCCCTTCTTAGGAATTTTAATGTTCTCGTTCGAGAGGAGAAACTCGCCTACCGTAGGATCAAGTGTAAATCCATGAACACCATTACCTGTAGAATACACAAACACGGTGCTTGATCCATAAATCACATATCCAGCGGCCACCTGTTTACAGCCGGATTGTAAACAATCGGCTAACGTTCCTTTTCCTCCTGATGAAACTCTTTTGTATAAACTGAAAATAGAACCGATAGTTATATTAGCATCTATATTAGAGGAACCGTCGAGAGGATCGTACAACAATACATAACTGCCTGAGTGGTATTCTTCCGGAATGTGAAGAATGTCCTCATTTTCCTCCGAAGCCATTACACAAAGATGTCCCCCGTGATCCATCGCTTTATAAATAGTCTCGTCTGCAAACTCATCGAGCTTCTTCACAACATCGCCGCTAACATTGACACGATCTGTCAATCCAAGAATATTTACAAGCCCGGCTTTGCTTACCTCACGCCAAACTAATTTTGCTGCGAGTGAAAGATCGTGAAGAATTGCTGAAAATTCGCCCGTAGCGGCTGGATGTAAATGTTCTTGTTCATGAATAAATCTTTCCAGGGTTATGAATTTTTTTATTGAAGTTACCATCGAAATGTCCTCAATTTAAATAAATGATTAGAGTATTTTTATGTTTACATGAATTTAGCGAATTGAATATTGAGATGCAATTGCATTTTTAAAAGATTGTACCTATATTCAAATTAATCTTAATAAATCCAATTGATATCTATGAAAATAGTAGCATGCATCAACCAAGTTCCCGATACTGAAGCAAAAGTTAAGGTGGGAAAAGATGGCAAAACAATTGATAAAACAAGTATAACATTCATCTTGAATCCTTATGATGAGTATGGAGTAGAGGCGGCGCTTCGATTAAAAGAAAAACACGGGGGAGAAACGGTTGCTCTTTCATTAGGCGGCGATTCTCACAAAGATGCACTCAGAAAAGCTCTTGCTATGGGAATTGACAAAGCAATTTTATTGAAAGATGATTCCGCTCGCGATTCATTTTCTGTGGCAAAAGCACTCGCCGAAGAATTGAAAATATTATCACCTGACTTTATCCTTTTCGGCAAACAATCAATTGATTACTCTGATGAGCAAGTACCCGGAATGGTAGCAGAGCTTTTAGGGTTTCCTTCAGTATCGTGTGTTGTAAAAATGAATGTGCAAGATAATAATGTAATCTGTGAAAGAGAAATTGAGGGTGGACATGAAGTTGTAGAAACGACATTCCCCGTGGTAATAGCAGCACATAAAGGATTGAATGAACCGAGATATCCATCGCTGAAAGGTATCATGGCTTCAAAAACAAAACCAATAGAAGAACGTATGCCCGCAACAATTATCAATATAGTTGAAGTTCATTCAATGCAGATGCCTTCCTCAAAACAAGCGGGGAAGATTGTAGGAACGGACTCGAGTGCAGTACCTGAAATGGTGCGACTGCTGCACGAAGAAGCAAAAGTCATTTGAGATGTCAGATGTTTGATATTAGTAATAATAACAAATTTTTACTTTTTACTTGAATATGAAAATACTCGCATTCGCTGAACAACGTGAAGGAAAATTTAAAAAATCAGCTTTTGAAGTAACACAAGCTGCAAAATCAATTGCCGATCAGCTTGGAGCTGACCTTGTTGTGCTCGTCATCGGTGATGATGTGGAAAACATTTCCCCCGCACTTTCCGCATATGGTGCATCAAGAATTTTAGTAGCCGAAGATTCCCGGCTTCATTACTACTCAACTAGTGCTTATGGAAAAATATTAGCAGAGGTAGCGATTCAAGAGCAAGTGTCCGTTATATTTCTTCCAGCAAGCCAGATGGGAAAAGATTTAGCTCCCCGAACAGCGGTGAAACTTTCAGCCGGTATCGCTGCCGATTGTGTAGCGCTTGGTGTCGAGAACAGTGAAATAATAGCAACGAGACCTGTTTATGCGGGCAAAGCACTTACTAAAGTGAAAATCAATTCATCCATAAAGATGTTCACACTGAGGCCAAATATTTTCACGGCGATTATGAGAGATGGTGTACAACCAAAAATCGAGAAAATTTCATTTAATTTAACGGATAGTGATTTTAGCGCAAAAGTTACGCGTGTCAAGATAGTCGAAGGACGACCCGATGTAACAGAGGCTGATATTATAGTCTCTGGGGGGCGGGGAATGAAAGGTCCTGAACATTTCCATATTATCGAGAAACTTGCAGATACACTTAACGCCGCGGTCGGTGTTTCACGCGCAGTGGTTGATGCGGGCTGGCGTCCGCACGATGAACAGGTCGGACAAACCGGAAAAACAGTTTCACCGTCACTCTACATTGCGTGTGGAATTTCGGGGGCAATACAGCATGTTGCTGGAATGTCTTCCTCAAAATGTATTGTAGCTATCAATAAAGATAAGGACGCACCAATTTTTCAGATAGCCGATTATGGCATAGTAGGCGACGTATTTGATATCCTTCCTGTCCTTACGGATGAAATCAAAACACTACTTGGGAAATGAACGATGGAACGAATTCAGGTAGATATCTCGGGTTTATCAACAAGTCAGCAAAGCGGTGGTGCGTACGCACTCATTTTAAAAGAAGTTAATGGCAGCCGTCGGCTTCCAATTATTATAGGCGCATTTGAAGCTCAATCTATTGCACTTGAAATTGAAGGTATTAAACCCCCGCGACCGCTTACACATGACTTGATAAAAAACATACTCGAATCATTTGGAGCCGATCTAAGAGAAATTACTATTAGCGAACTTAGGGATGGAACTTTCTTTGCCACACTTAATGTCAACAGTCAGGAAATCGATGCTCGTCCGAGTGATGCAATCGCATTGGCAGTTCGTTTTAGAGTACCTATTTATGTTTCAGAAAAAGTAATGGATGAAGCCTCTATAATCCCTGAAAGCGATGATCAGGCAACATCAACTAAAACAACCGAGAGCCATCTGACAAAATTGGAAGCACTCAAGGCACAATTAAATGAAGCAGTAGAACGAGAGGATTATGAAAGAGCTGCCAAGCTTCGAGATGCGATCAAAAAAATCGAGCAATAACTATTACCCCTTCACTAATTTAATCATTTCCCGAACCGCTCTATCTAATCCTACCGATATCGCGCGAACGATAATTGCATGCCCAATGCTTATTTCTTCTATTTCTCTGATTCTTGTAATTGGTCTGATATTGTGATAATCAAGTCCATGGCCAGCATTTACACCGAGCCCAATTTGCCTGCCGAGGATTGCCATCTTACGTATACGATCGAGTTGTTTTTTCTTTGATTCCTCTGATTTAGCGTTTACATATTCGCCGGTATGAATTTCTATCATGTCGGTATTAATCTTTTTTGCCGTCTCAATTTGTTTGTGTAACGGATCGACAAAAAGACTCACTAAAATCCCCCGCTCATGAAATTGTTGAATACATTTTCTTAAAGATAATTGTAAGCGGACTACATCAAGCCCGCCTTCAGTAGTCAGCTCTCGGCGCTTTTCTGGAACAAGTGTGACGAGATCTGGTTTAACTTGAAGAGCAATATCGATAATTTCCTGTGTGGCTGCCATTTCTAAGTCTAACTTAGTTAATATACTTTTCCGTAAAACTTTGACATCGTTATCACGGATATGGCGTCTATCTTCCCGCAGGTGACATACGATTCCATCAGCGCCAGCATGTTCGCATATACGCGCAGTTTCTATCAGATCGGGTACATTTCCTCCGCGTGCATTACGAAGTGTTGCGATATGATCAATATTAATAGAAAGTTTCATATGATTACAATTTCTTTCTGATAATAAATTGAAATCGCTCAGGTTTTTTATTTACTATTCTTACTTCTAATGGTGCCGTGAGAATAGGTACAAAGGTTTTTGATGAGTTTTGTATCAGATTATGATAATTGATATGAAGTCGAAAATCTTCTTCTTTGAGTTGAGCCAATTGTTCTATGCCAGCACGGACAATGATATCCATTTTTGGTGGTATGAAAATTACTTCTTTGTTAGTTGGTACCGCTTCGACAATTATTGGAATTCCTATAAACGATTTTTCAGCAAATGGTTGGACGTTTACGTTAAGGTGTACCGATTTAGGAACAATCTTAATCGCGTAACTTGCGGGATCTTCTAAGGGAATATTTTCGTTAATGGTGGTTGTTATATTATCGTATTTTCTATATATCGTATGGAATGCTAAGATATCTTTCAAAACGTTTTCGGAACCCCCAATTGAGATACTCTCAGGTGAAACTTCGACAGCACCAACCTGCCCGTATCCGTCACGATATTCCAATACGAGGCGTGGAATTACTGGTACTTTTTTCTCCAGATAATTATCGATTGCGAGTATTATAGTGTCTGGCTCAACAGAGATTGGTTGAAGTGCTATCGGTAAATGGACATGTTCAAATAAATTTTTACTTGTAATAATAAAATCTTTTGCGCCAATTGATGAGACGTCTATGTGGTAATTAATCTGGGGCTTAAGATAAAATCCGGCGAGCGCCCATCCTCGCCCACGAAAATGTGCATTAACAACTTTCGGGACGTGTTGCTTGAGCGCTTTTCCTTCTTTCAAGTTCTCAATGACCACAGGAAGGGTTTTTGTAACACTAAACTCTTCGTTTAGGTTGATTGAAATCCATGCGAGAATTGCAAAGAGAACCGACCCTATTAAAATATGGTATCGTTTTTTTTCCATAAAATAAAAAAAACTCCATCCAGCATCAAGGATGGAGTTAGAAAAAGTTTACACGATCATTTCGGAAATTTCACTTTCATTAACTCATCAATCAGCTCATTCCGATTTGCACGTGAGATTTGTCGGCCGAAAATCGAAAGTCCTGTTATGCTCCGAGCATAACGCCGGAGCTGATGTACCGACATAGCATTCAATTGTTCACGGTACGTTGCTTCACCTTCACCTGCTTGCACCGGGATATCTTCCGATCCCAGCGGCGGCACATCTACCGAAGATTCTATTACGATTTTGGTTTTTTGTGCCTTTGTAATTCCTTGCCGAGTTATGGTAGAAACCTTGCCCGTTAATTTCTTCTCATATTTAGGTTTGAGAGTTTGCGATAGTGGAGGATAAATTACTATTTCAGTGTCATCATCAGGTCTGGGGATCACGTGTACTGAAATAAGTTCTCCGATTCTTTGGGCTGCTGCTGCACCAGCATCCACGGCAGCTTTTACTGCCGCAACATCACCAATAATTTTCACCGTGATAAATCCACCACCAGTCCGCTCCTTGCCGATAAGTTGTACCTCTGCGGTTTTACACATCGCATCCGATGCTTCAATCGCACCCACAAGTCCCTTGGTCTCAATCAAACCGAGTGCATACTCGAGCATTTTTTATCCGATTGATTAATAATCAAGAATAAAGTTTTCTTACTTCTCGCCCCGTTTGGGTAAGATCATCTCAACATCGCTGTGAGGTCGTGGAATTACGTGAACCGAGACAAGCTCGCCAACACGCTGTGCGGCGGCTGCTCCGGCGTCGGTCGCTGCTTTCACTGCACCGACATCGCCGCGCACCATAACCGTAACATAACCGCCACCGATAACTTCTTTACCAATTAGCGTAACCTTAGCTGCTTTCACCATTGCATCAGCCGCTTCGATAGAGCCAACAAGACCTTTTGTTTCAACCATTCCCAAGGCATCAAGTGATATTTCCGCCATTAAACTTTCCTTTCGCTAAATATTGTTACATTTTAATTTTAATACGTGAATCGAATATACTGAAATGGGAGCATAATGTCAATTTTCTCGGTTGATAATCTACACTTATTTCGGTATATTTTTCTTAGAATGATAATATAAGGAATTCTCTAATGGCTCTAAGTAAAAAAATGAAAATATGGATAGGTGTATTTTTTATTCCTATTATGCTCCTTTTTGCTCTCATTGTTGGATTAAAACTGTATCTCACCAGTGAACGACTTAAAGCACTTATCATCCCAAAAATCGAAGAAGCCACCCACCGTACCATCCAGGTTCAGGATGTTTCATTTACCATTCTTCCCTCACTTGGTATTTCTATAGAGAAATTGAAAATCTCAAATCCTGAAAATATGAAATTCGACAAAGCTGAATTCCTTTCACTTGACAACATTCGTTTGAAAGTAAATCTTCTCGATCTTCTCGGTAATAAATTGAACATTAAATATATTATCCTCGATCATCCAAAAATTTATTTAGAAGTTACACCCGAAGGTAAAAGCAATTATGGAGCAACGGGAAAAACAAAAATGGGAACGGATACAGTGGAAGTTAAAATCGGTAAAATACCCGGTAGTGAGCTACTTCTTTCCAATCTTGAAATAAACAATTTAGAGCTTGAGTACTTTAACAAAAAATCTGATATTCGGTTGTTAATTATCGGGCTTGATCTTCAAACGGAGGTTCATTCCAAACCTCAGCAACAATCCATAGAAATAAAAGGAACAACAGATATCGAGAAACTCAGTTACGGTACTTTAAAAACTCTCTTTCTTATCGAGCAGCCAATCACGGGAACATTGAAACTATCATATGAGATGGACAACGATATCCTTAAAATCGATAACATCAATGTAAAAGTACGCGACCTTCCTCTTTCAATGACAGGGTCAACATCTGGACTCCAAACTGAATCAATGATTTTTAATCTCACGGTTACTTCCCCTGCTGTACAGATGTCCCAATTACTATCCCTTGTTCCTCCGGAAATGTTAAAGAATACCCAGGGTTTAGAAAGCTCGGGCGATGTGCAGTTTTCAACAGCTATCAGTGGAACTTTAAGTGAAACATCAACACCGGGTGTGATCGGCTCTTTTACGGTTGCTAATGGTAAAATCAAATATAAATCTCTTGCAAAATCTATTAGCAGCATAAATATTGCTGGTTCATTCGAACGCCAGGAAGCACGCGGCAAGGTGGCTCCAATCGGAAATTTTTCGCTACATAAATTTGGTGCATTATTAGGAAATAACGAAATCGCTGGAAAGCTTAGCGTTACAAACTTCGACAACCCTGTATTAAATGCATGGTTTGCAGGAACGATGAATCTTGCTGATGTAAAAGATTTTTATCCGCTCGAAAAAGGCACTGACCTTACTGGGCTGCTGAAGGGAGAAGTGTCGATTGAAGGATCTGTGAAAGTACCTCAAGCGGTTAAAGCAATTGGAAATATCGAGTTTAATAATGTTACAATAAAAACCGCGGCTTCGCCGAAACCACTCAGCAATTTAGCGGGAATGATTACATTTAATAATCGACTTATCGAGTCGAAACAACTTGCAATGAACATTGGCGAGTCGGATTTATCTCTCGCATTTGTTATGAAAAATTATCTTGCTTTGGTTTTAGAAGATAGTAAGAAAGCTGCAGGTAAACCCACTGCATCTATCACACTTACATCGAAACAACTGCGAACCACCGACCTCATCTCGGAGGAACATCCATCATCAAAAGACACAGATAAGAAGCAAACAACCGAAACAAAAGCGATGTTTCTCCCTGGAATTGACGTAGATGCAAATGTTTCAATAAAAAAATTGGCAACTGAGAAATTTGAATTCACAAATGCTTTTGGTTCACTTTCAATTGTCGATGGTATCATCAACTTAAAAAACTTTTCAGTTAATGCATTCCAGGGAACAGTTCTCACAAAAGGTATGCTCGATTTACAGAATTTGAACAACAGACCATTTAATCTTGATTTAGAAATTGTTGGAGTCGAAGCAAATTCTCTCTTATCAAAGTTTACATCGTTCGGAAACAACCTCTTTGGAAAATTTAACATGAATGCGATTTTAAAAGGCAACCTAAACGACACGCTCGGCTTGAACACACAAACTTTAATCGGGGATGGTAAAGTACAAATCTTTGATGGAAAATTATTAGGTTTTGCCCTCACAACTAAGCTTGCCGACTACACAGGAATAAATGAGATGCGAGAAGTAACTTTCAAAAATTGGGCAAACGCATTTTCAATCTCGGATGGTCGTGTAAATATACGTGATTTGAAAGTTAATTCGAGCATTTCAGATTTTTCTATGAACGGCTATCATGGACTTGATGGCTCTATGGCATACGCACTTAATGTAAAACTTCCGGAATCTGTTTCTAATCGAGTTCAGCTTACTGGTGTTGCAAATCAACTCGTTCAATTCTTCAAGGATAAAGATAATCGTATCAATCTCGATTTCGATGTCGCAGGAACTACAACAAATCCAACGCTACATCTAAATACAAAATCCCAAGAAGAAATGGCAAAACAAGCTCTTGAAAGGGAAAAACAAAAGTTACTAGATCAGGGAAAGAAAAAAGTCAGCGATGAGATAAAAAAGAAAGCAGAAGAAGGCATAAAGAAACTTTTCAAAAAGCCCTAACCTTCTGGGTAATTATGCCGGTTCTTGTTAAACCAAAACAATCGCTTGGGCAAAATTTTCTTGTCGATGATAACATCGCTCGAAAGATTGTACGGGAGATGATTTTGACAAATGAAGATGTTGTTTTCGAAATCGGAGCTGGGCAAGGAGCGTTAACTTCCCATCTTGCCCAAAACGCAAAACATCTGATTGCAATTGAAATCGATGGCAGGGTGGTCGCAGAACTTAAAAACAAGGTCTCACAAAATGTGGAGATATTACATCATGATTTCCTCAAGATTTCTCTCACTTCATTTAAAAACAAATTAAACCAAAAACTTAGATTGGTCGGGAATATTCCTTATCATCTTACAAGCCCAATTCTATTTAAATTCTTTGAGGAAAGAACTGCAATCGAGGATGCCACAATAATGGTTCAGCACGAAGTGGCTAGAAGGATAGTTGCAAAGCCAAACACGAAAGATTACTGTATACTATCGGTATTTTCGCAATACTATGGCGAGCCAAAATTATTGTTTAATGTTTCACCGACCTGTTTTTACCCGAAACCGAAAGTAGTTTCTTCTGTTTTGTATATTAAAATACATGAAGAACGTAAACCAGACTTAAATGATGAATTATTAAGAATTGTTGTGAAAACTGCATTTGGAAAAAGAAGAAAAACATTGCGCAACAGTTTGTCGTATCTTCCGTTGACCGAAGATAAAATAAATAAAGTTCTAATGATCGATTTATTTTTAGATAAACGCCCCGAACAGCTTACCGTGCAGCAATTTGTTCAGCTTACAAACAGGATAGAAAGAGTAATCGAATGATTGGAAAAACTAAATGTAAGTCATGGTTTCATTCTCTCAGGCCTGTAGATATTCTTATAATTGGATATACTCATATTCTATCACTGTTGAGTATAATGTTTTCCTTTGGTTCTCTAATAAGTATTTACATTATTGCAACCAATTTATTGGTTGCGGCATTTATTATTATATTAGGAAAAACGGTTGCAAACTCAAAAAATAATATTATTAGTGGTATTCAGGATTGGTATCCGATACCAATGATATATTTTATTTTCAAAGAAGTACATTTCATTATACAAGGAAGTGAGAGAGCTGATTGGGATAATATTTTCATTGCCATTGACCGTATAATGTTTGGTGCTGATCCTACTGTTTGGCTTACACAGTTTGCTTCGCCGTTACTAACAGAGATACTTCAAATTGCATATACGAGCTATTTCTTTATCATGCTTGCGATAGGGATTGAGTTGTACATAAGAAGAGATCAAGAAAAATTTCTATTTGCAGTTTTCACTGTGGCCTATGGATTTGCACTTTCTTATCTTGGATATTTAGCATTTCCTGCGGTTGGACCGCGATTTACATTGCACGATTTTTACGCTCTGAATAATGAACTTCCGGGCTTGTGGCTAACGAACAGTCTTAGAGATTTCATCAATGCAGGTGAATCAATTCCGAAAGGTTCATTAAATGCTCTCGCTCTTGCCCAGCGGGATGTTTTCCCAAGCGGGCATACACAGATGACTATTCTTTCAATGTACTTTGCACAGCGATATAAATTGAAAGTGCGCTATCTGATTCATGTATTCGGCTCACTGTTGATTATTGCTACTGTTTATTTACGATACCATTACGTTATCGATCTCATTGGCGGTGTTATATTTATGATTTTTACAATATGGAGTGCGCCAAAATTGGTTAGGTGGTGGGAACACTGGAAGATCTCCGCCTGACTTAGGCGAATTGATTTGTAAACACTGAGCTATCGATGTTACCTGAATCCTGAATTATTATCCTGAAAAATTCAAAACAATACATCTCGCAAAGCTCGCCAAGGTCGCAAAGGAATTGTTGTGTTCAAAAATCAAACCTTAGCGCTCTTTGCGCCTTTGTCACGTCCGAAGGACCGCTTCGCGGAAGTGATGCCTTTGGCACGAGAAAAAATATTTCAGATGTCTCTATTGCTGACTTTTCTCCACCAATTACATTTTCTAATGCATGATTAGGGATAAAACAATTTGCTTTCTAAGAAACTATAGTTTAACTTACTTAGTGAGTTAATAGCATAAGATTAAGTGAAATAAATACTTAAACACAAAGAGGGGTCCATATATGAAAAAGGAACGTGTAATAGGAAAAGACAAGCTACAAACCCACTCGAATCTCATCTCACATGATAGGCGTGAGAAGATAAGGTGGGTTTTTGTGTTTTTTACAAAAAGCTATTTCATCGTATTACTGGTTATTTTGATTTCGATTGGTTGCAGAAAAGAAGGACCTGTGGACGGAGGTGGGAATGATACTATTCCCCATTCAAAGCAATCCTATTTTCTTTATGTTGGCGGGTGGAGTGGGAATAAAATTTTTATTGTTGATACTGACAGCAATGTTGTCGTCGATTCACTTGAAGGATTCATGTCTGAAATCTGGAGTTTTGTTGTAACGAAAAGCGGAAGAAAGATGTACGTATCAGCAAAAGCACCGAGGAATCTCGGGGCTTCCGGAGCAATTTATGCAGTCGACCTAAAAACACACACTGTTCGTACAATTTACAATGAAGTTGCAAGTCTCTTTGTTGCACCTGATGGGCATGTATTCACTATTAATTATTTTGGAATTAATGGAGTTAGCGAGGTTGGTATCATTGACACTGTTACAGATCAAGTTAGTTATTTTGATACGCTTAATATTCAGACTAAGTATTTTGGTCATGATTATCAAGGGGTAGTATTCGATGTAAATAGGAATCTTTTATATGGCATTAATCGTGAGCATAAATTGTTTGCTTATGATTATACGAAGAACAAAGTTACTCGTGTCTATCAAAATGTTAATGCGTTTTATTTTCTACAGATGATGATTTCAAATAATGGGAGATACCTTTATGTTGCAGGAGGTCCCGTTTTTGATCTGGAGCGTGATTCGGTTGTTGGAGGTCTCGGAGGTAATTATTTAGGTTCGCTTGCAATGAGTCAAGATGGTCAATACCTCTATATTTCAGATCCTGGTAGATATATTATGCCTGATCCAGTGCCTACTGGTAAAATATACATTTATTGTACAAAGACAATGAATTACATTGATGAAATCGATTTCGTTCCATTTACACCACCTTGGATTGGAAGCGCTACAACAGATAGAATCACTTTAATTCCTTCAGATGATAGGTTTGCATACGTTTCAGGTTGGGTTGGAATACTGTATTATATTGATCTGAAGTTTAAAAACGTAATTAAACGTATTGATATAGATGCATTTACCGTACCATTGGCAGTTGGGGAGAAACAATAATTGAATAACATTGTAAATTTTAAGTGAGTTAATAACATAAGAAGAAAATAAATACTTAAACACAAAGAGGGGTCTATATATGAAAAAGGAACGTGTAATAGGAAAATATGTTTCGCTAACCCACATGCATTCCGAGCAATCCGACAGAAGCGGACAACGCAGGATGAGGTGGGTTTTTGTGTTTATGATGTAAACTACATGAGAAGACAATGAAGAAAATATTATTAATATTGATGATTATTTTAGTTACAACT
>CAYYIJ010000066.1:0-13459 GCA_964471945.1 uncultured Chlorobiaceae bacterium | reverse complement strand
CGAATTAATAAATTACGACTCCGGCATATTTGTCGAAATATTCAATAAAAAACCCATCTCGAGAAATTTCAAGATGGGTTTATTTTTAAATACTTTTATAAAAGTTATGCGGCTTTAACTACCCTTCCTGCTTTAATGCAAGAAGTACATACACGCATTCGCTGTGTACGTCCGTTTACTTGCGCGCGAACGGGTTGTAGATTGGGCAGCCAACGTCTTTTGGTTCTATTATGTGCGTGACTGATATTATGTCCACTGACAGGTTTTTTACCGCATATTTCACAAACTTTTGCCATTATTACCTCTGAATTTATAGAATCTTCAAGATTTAGTTAGGTTAATATACGAAAATATTTTAAAATTTCTAATCAAAGAAATATCTCGCCCCGAAACCACCGTTAAAAGTAAGTTCTGTTTTTGGTACTAAATCCAAGATGGGTGCTACCTCTAAAAATAAATCAAATGGTGCATCTCGGAATAAGTATTCGATTCCTCCAACCATCCGGAATCCTAAACGAGATTTGTCGTGCTCACCGATTTTTATTCTACCACCAATGCCGTAGTACAGTGGAATATTTTCTTCAGTCTCAAAAACATTGAATGAGTGCATTAAATAATCTGCATGGATATGAAAAGATGTTTCTTTGATAAACGACCAAGCAACACCAACATCGAAGGCGGTTTTTTTAGTCAGCCATCCTTTCATGCTGATTCCAGTAGGTTCTCCAACCAAAATACCGACACCAAAACCGTTATCTTGACTAAATGATTTTAACGATGCGGAAACAATCAGGATGAAAATGAATATTATGTTAATAAAAAGTTTCATATAAGTTCTCCTAAAATAAATTCAAGCTGCTCTTAAAGCATTTACAATATTTTGTCTTGCGGCATGTACAGCAGGTAAAAATCCGCCGATGATACCCATGAAAATTGAAAACAATAACGATGAAAAAATAATCTCTGATGAAAGAGAAAAACTAAAAGCTAACTCAGAGAATGAACCGAAGTTGATCATTGATATTTGAAAGAACCGCAAAAATGATGCAATAAAAAGTCCGGCAAAACCACCAATAAGTGAAAGAAAAAGCGATTCGATTAGAAATGCGTAAAGCACGCTACGCCGACGAAAGCCAAGCGCACGTAATGTACCGATCTCAACTGTCCGGTTAGAAACAGCCGCGTACATGGTAATCATTGCCCCAATCATAGCCCCGAGACTAAAAATAAAAGTTACAACGATACCGAGTATCCTGATGAACATTGCCATTACTTCGGATTGTTCTTCATAAAATTTTATCTCACTTTTCACTTCTAAAGTTTGCAAACGTAAATCTTTATTAAAAGTAGTAACGAATTCATCAAACGCATCGGGTTTTTCTAATTTAGCAAGGATTGAAGAATAAGCTCCCGCGTAACCGAACGCTTGAGCAAGTTGTATCTCGTCGCCCCATATTTCCGAATCAAATCCACTGCCGCCAGCATCGAACAATCCAACAATAGTCCACTCGTCGCCTCCGAATTTTACTTTCTCTCCAATAGTACATCCCTTAAATCGTTTATGAATGTTGTTTCCAACAATAATTTCTCTAGCGCCCCATTGAAATAATCTTCCTTGAACTAATTTAACTTGCGGACGTAATCGGATACCTTCTAGAGTTATTCCTCTAACTATGATATTCCCAAATCCACCTTCCTTCTCAAGGTATGGAAGATTAATGATGACAGCGATTTCATTCGAGATCAAAGGTTTACCATCGGTCGTCTTTGCAATATTTGGAAGCGTGTTTATAATATTCGCTTGATCTTGCATGATGATGCTTGTTATTTCGCTTGTTGCAGCTTTTCGGAGAACTACAACGTTATCCTCAGAGCCGGTTTCGACAAGAGTCTTTTGTATCCCGTAAGCCATCATGAGCACAGCAGAGAAAACGAAAATAACAAGAGCCAATCCGGTAATTGTGAGTAAAGTCGTGAGCCGCCGTGTCCACATATTTCGTATTATATATTTCAAGGGTATTTTCACAATCTCATCCAATCTGCCTGAGGCCATCAACTATTTTTGTACTAAGTGTACGCTGGATCGGAAAAACGGATGCAATAATACCTATAAGAATTGCCGAAGAGCTTGCTAGGAGTAAAGTTATATTTTCAACATTAAATATCGGGAACCAACCCTTTGGCATGGAAGCCTCAAAACCTTGAGCCATCGGAAACGTTAATGCTATTCCGATTACACCGCCAAGGATTGCGATTAAAAGAGATTCACCCGCAATAAGCGTTATAAGGTGAACAGAAGAAAATCCAAGTGTTTTTAAGACAGCGTATTCGCGGATTCGTTCTCTCGCTGCCATAATCATCGTATTACCTAAAACAAGTAAAATAATTCCAATGATAACAAATGAAATTACATTCATTGAAGTTATTACCGCACTAAACATTGCCATGAACGATAAAGTAAATGCTCGCTCAGTTTCAGTTTTTGTTTCAGCCGGTGTATTTTTAAAAAATTGATCGATCTGTGTCGAGATGTACGCAGCTTTATCGGGATCTTTAATTTTCATAATATACCAACCAATTACCCCAGCACGACCAGGCCATTCTTCTCGAACTCGTTCATCGAGATACCGCCATTGGAAAATCATATTTGATGGATCAGTTATTTTATCACGAGGAGTGTATATTCCTCTAACTGTAAATTCCCAACGACCGGGATAAATATCTCCCTCTACAGGCATAACATCACCAATCTTTAAATTGTACCTCTCTGCAATCTGGTTACCTATGATACAGCCGCTTCGGTCTCGTTTGAAAGCTTCAAGTTGTTCCTTAGGAACAAGCATCTCAGGATAAACATCAAAGAAAGTTTCTGCATCTACAGCCATCCGAGCGAAAAATTGTTTCTTGTCGATATAAACCCCGCCAAACCAATTTGCAAAAGTAACTAACTCAACACCATCGAGTCTCGTTATTCGATCACGGTAAGCTATTGGCAACGGAAATATAAATGACACTGAATGTCGAGTAATAAGACGATTAGCAGAAGATGCCTCGACACCAGCGTACCACGCAGTTACAACAGTTCTTAGTAATCCAAAAGCTGCAACGGCGATAGTAATTCCGATTATCGTTAGAAACGTTCGGAGTTTATGACGAAGTAGATTTTTTATGATGAGCTTTAGAATACGCATAGTACTTCGCTTTAAGTCAGCTCACCCTTGTCTAAATGTTTTATTATATGTGCCTTCTCGGCAGCACGTGGATCGTGCGTAACTATGATGATTGTTTTTTTGAATTCTTTATTGAGTTGTTCTAATAGTTCGAGTATTTCCAGAGCAGAAGATTTATCAAGGTCACCCGTCGGTTCATCAGCAATCAAGATTGTGGGATCAGTTACGATAGCACGCGCAATTGCGACTCGTTGCTCTTGTCCACCAGAAAGTTGTTTAGGGTAGTGGTGCCTTCGATCTTCAAGTCCAACAACCTTAAGTGAAAATTCAACATGCTCTCTTCGTTCTTTTTTTGAAAGTTTCGTGAGTAGAAGCGGAAGTTCCACATTCTCGAATGCTGTTAGGACCGGGAGTAAATTATAAAACTGAAATACGAACCCGATATTTTGTGAACGCCACTTTGCAAGTTGGGATTCGTTCAATCGGGTAACGTCTGTATTTACTACCATAATAGTCCCTCTTGTTGGTATGTCGATACCAGCAATAAGATTAAGAAGAGTTGTTTTCCCTGAACCTGACGGACCCATTAGTCCAAGGAACTCTCCTTCTGGAACATCGAAAGAAATATTTCTAAGTACCGGAATCTCTAATGAATCTCTCCAGTACGATTTTGAAATGTTTTGAACCGAAACGATAGACATTTTCATTCTTTACAAATAAAATACAATTATTTTATCTAAAATACTCAATACTAACTTACTTACTGATGTTACGCAAGAAAATGGTTTATCACAAAAGTTTCGCATGTCTTTGCGTCCTCTGCGACTCTGCGTTTAACCAAAATGCTAAATTGCTCTTGGAAATGAAGAGGAACCGCAAAGACGCTAAGAACGCAAAGGTTCGCAAAGATGATTATTTAGTTCTGTGCGTAACATCAGTTACTTACCTTTAAGTTTTATACTTGTGCCATTTTGGAGTTTATATGATGGTCTCAAAACAACTTTATCACCTAATGAAAGACCGGATTTGATCTCTATCATTTTTCCATACGTATTTCCGAGTATGACGGGTATTTCTCGAACAATTCGATTATCAAGAACAAAAACGACATCATCATTTTTTCTTTTCGTTATTGCCTCACGATCGACGGAAAGTAGAAGTTTTTCATCGGTGTTAACTATAGCTTGTTTTTTTAGGAAATGAACCTTTGCACTCATCTCAGGCAGTACTCGATTGTCAATTTCAGAAAAACGAATTTTTGTCATTACAGTTGCCTTTGCACGGTCAGCAGTCGGTATGATTTTATCTACTTGTCCTCGATATCGTTTGTCTGGATATGCGTCTAAGATAATCTCGCATGATTGTAAAGTATCAATTCGTTCGATGTTAGCTTCAGAAACATCGGCTTCGACTTGCAATGATTTCATATCTGCCATAGTAACGACAGCAACCCTTGAGCTGGCGCCAGCAGAAAAAGGTGCAACAACTTCACCGACATCAGCATTTTTCGTTAGGATCGTTCCATCAAAAGGCGCACGAATCCGAGTGTTTTCTAATTGGACTTCAGCGGCTTTGACACCCGCTCTTCTAGATGCTATTGATGCAATAACTCTATCATATCGTGCTTTTATTCCATCATATTCAGCTTGCGAGATTAATTGCTGATCAAATAATATTTGAGCACGTTCGAGTGTCTGCTCGGAATCTTTTTTATCTGCATTTGCTACTTCGAGTTCAGCTTTTGCCTGGGCAAGTGCAGCTTCTACATCCTCACTTTCAATTTGAGCAATAATTTCCCCTTTTTTTACCTGGTCACCTTCTTTAAAACCGAGGAACACAAGCCGACCTGTCGCTTTCGAGGCAACCGAAGCTTTCCGCTGTGCTACTACATAACCGCTTGCTGTCAGTATTGCATCTGCTTGAGCGTGAGAAATTTGTACAACATTTGTAACTTCAATTATTTCATCTGACTTAAATATGTTCATCAAAAAGAAATAAATACCAAATCCAATAAATATTGCTGCTGCAACATACATAATGTATGATAAATGAGGCTTGTGTGGTGGCGCCTCAGGTCCGGATTTTCGATTTTCTTCTCTTCGTATCTTTAACTTTGATAAATCAAACCGTTTTTCAGTCATCTATTTTCATTAATAAATTATTCGTTAAGATATAAAAATCGGCTATTGTTTGCAAATAGCGTAAGTGATCCGGCTGAACGCAACTGCTCGGGGTTATTATTATAATGCAGATGGCGAGGTTTTTTGTTCTTCAAAATAGGATAGGAATTTTTGCTCTCGAAGTGAATCGTTGTTATGGTTGAAATAGAAGCTCTTAAGGAATGCGTAATCTTCTTTTACCTTATCAATAGAATGGCTCTGATTCTTTTTAAAATATTTATCTATGAATTCTGGAATCCGTACGAATTTCAATTCCGGATATTTTGCTAAATGGGACATAACATTGTTATCATATACAATTATCTCGGCGAGCAGTGAATCGAAAATAATTGCATTTAATGGTAACTGATTTTGTGGTGGTAACCCAAGGGGTCCAAAATAAAAATTGACATTTTTAGATCGAAGATATGATAATGGCGCTGACTTCTCATGGCCAGGCCTGCCTCGTTTTAAAAGTGTTTGATGAGCAAGCCATGTATCTGTCAATCCAGCCATCGACTCGATTGCATAATATGGCTCAGCATAGTAAATAAATCTTAAACCGGCCCCCCAAAATGCAATTCTTACCGGTAATCCTTGTGTATATTTTCGGATTAATTCTCCATCTTTTTTTGAATTCTTAAGGTTCTCGAAGGTATAGAATTTTGCTTCATCAACTACGTATCCCACGCTTAACTCCTTGCTGTATAAATCGTTACGAAAGATTGTTGTGAGCAATATTAAGATGGATAAAATGAGATTTGGTACCTTTTGAGTTATTTTGTTAATCAACATCTCGATAATGAAATATAATAAAGGTGTTATGGGTATGAAAAACCGTGCATGCATGAAATCGCCGCCGATTCGAATGATGAATAATATATATATCACGCTAAATAAACTTGCCAACAAGATAGGATGTGGACCGTTATTATTTTCGCGGAGATATGTCAAAACAGAAACGAATGGATTCTTTTTATCTTCAGTTTTTAGCCATTGCCAGGTGAATAAACCTCCGAGGATAAAAACTAAACTGATTCCGTAATAGGTTTTCAGATAGAGATAAGCGTATTCAAGTCCTTGGCTGTAATACGGCAGATTAATCGACTTTGCATAAAATGTGTTTGGGAAGAAAAATCCGTAATAGTTCCAACGCCATAACCAATATGGTAAAAAGATCAGTACCGATGGCAGCATGAAGTACAGAATATTTTTAAAAGGTTTCTTCTCAGTGATGAATAAATAAAACGCTGATGCAATCAGGAATAAAAAACCATCCGGACGCGTCATCATCGCAAGAACAAAACTGCAGCCGGCAATGAACAAACGTTTGTTGGAATTCACTCCTTCGGAATTTGATTTTGCGAAGAGGAGTAATGCAAAGCCTGCAGATACGAGGAAGGTGAACATCGAGGTCTCTAAACCGCTGGTAGCATATGCACTGAAATCGCGATGAACACTCAATACGATAGCTGTTAGTGGGATAAAAAAATATCGCCCCTTACCTGTACTGCGAAATCGCCAGCTTAAGTAAATAAATAAAATTAGATTACAGATATAGAAACAAACCCCGAGTATTGTTGAAAACGGCACGGGATCAAAACCCAATTTCATGCCGAGGGCGATGATAAGTGTCCAGAGGAAGTTTGTGTATCCTTCAACCCGCTCGCCTGAATTGTACACCAATCCTAATCCATTAACAAAATTTTTTGCATAACGGAATGTAATAAATGCGTCGTCATTGACGAATGTGAGTGAGGATGCGTGAAGAATACCGATGAATATACCGATTGCGGATATTAACAGAAAGATTGCAGTCAATTTTTTAGTAAGTTGTTCCGCAGCGGTCTGTGTGGTAAATTGTGGAGGATTAATGTGTTGCAAATTATACTCGCTCAATAAGAAATAAATGAAAGATTCAATTAATAACTATTTGTATTTATCATAATAAAAATAAGGAAAAATTATGAAAAAAATAATTACTGCTTATAGTACAAATTCTTACATTCTACCTTTCTTGAAAATTAACTAAACTTTTTGCTTATTATTAATTGTATATACCTACTTGGAATAGGAACAATTATGGAAATTGGGAAAAGAACTAAAATATTTATGTTTAGATATTGAAAGGAGAAAAATATGGGACGAATAGTTACATCTGTAGAAATAAAAAATATTAATAATCCTGAATATCGAATTTCATGTGATGCCTTGGTTGATACTGGAGCATCTTACATGGTTTTACCATCGGCGTGGAAAAACAAATTGGGCGATATAGAAGTAGTCGATCAGATAGAATTGGAATTAGCTAATCAAACGCCTCAGATGGGAGAGATATGTGGCCCGGTAAAATTACAAATAGAAGGATTCAGACCGATATATACAGAAGTGTTGTTTATCGACATGAAACCTGAAAATGGAATATATGAACCGTTAGTAGGTTATATTGTATTGGAACAGTGTCAAGCTGGGGTTGATATGCTTGGGCGAAGACTTGTACATATTAAAAGAATGGATCTAAAATAATGTCTAACAAATCGTTCTATGATCATTTGGAAGATTCTTCGACAAGCGGACAAGTAGATCCCTCAGAGGGTCGTGAATAGACTTGTCCACCGTTTTCCTGGCGGAACTCACTCCCAACAGAATAATCTCAAATCCATTCTTCCTTCGACCTTTCTTGAAAATTAACTAAACTTTTTGCTTATTTATACTAATGTATATACTTGGAATAGAAACATCTTGTGATGAAACTTCGGCGTCTGTAGTTGTAGATGGCAAGGTTTTATCAAATATTATTTCCTCACAGCTTATTCATCAAAAATATGGCGGTGTTGTGCCCGAATTAGCTTCACGCGCACATCAGCGATTGATCGTTCCTGTCGTCAATGAAGCTCTGGATATTGCAGGTATTGATAAGGAGCAGCTTGGAGGAGTGGCAGTTACATATGGACCGGGCCTCATGGGTGCGCTATTAGTTGGATTGAGTTTTGCGAAAGGGCTTGCATACGGTTTGAAAATACCATTCGTCGGTATCAATCATATGGAAGCGCATATGTATTCCAATTTCATTGATGATCCAAAACCCGACTATCCTTTTGTATGTCTAACTGTATCAGGAGGGCATACGCAATTAATATATGTGGAAAAAGAACTCCAGCATCAGCTGCTTGGTGAGACACTGGATGATGCGGCTGGTGAAGCGTATGATAAGGTTGCAAAAATGTTAGGGCTCGGATTTCCGGGTGGTCCAATCATCGACAAATTGGCGAAAGAAGGAAATCCAAACTTTATAAAATTTCCACGAACATTTCTAGAGCCGGATAGTTATGATTTCAGTTTCAGCGGAATTAAAACTGCAGTTCTCTATTGGCTCCGAGATCACGGATTACTAAACCCCAACGACCACTCACTACTTTCACCCGTCGCAGGTGGGCAAGCTACTCACTCGACGAGTCGAGTCATCGACCATTTACAAGATATATGTGCAAGTTTCCAGGCATCTGTTGTTGATGTATTAGTAGAAAAAACGCTGAGAGTCGTTAAAAATATGAAAGTCAGAAACGTTGCTATTGCCGGTGGTGTCTCAGCAAATTCGGAGCTTCGTTTGAGGTTACAAGCTTGTGCCGATGAGCATGGATTCCGTTTATTCATACCGAAATTTCAGTATTGTACCGATAATGGGGCGATGATAGCTCAACTTGGATGGATGAAGATAGCAGCAGAACAGACTTCTGATTTTTCTCTGAATGCTTTTCCTAATCTGTCGATATGATGATATTGTATGAATAAATCCGTTCGAATTATTCTTATCATTCTTGTACTTGCAATCGGTGGAATTGGCTCTGTTCTTATCGAACGTTACGCTTATCTTATAAATGATGGCTTTGGTTTCCCTCTTGATGATCCATGGATTCATCTACAGTTTGCAAAGAATATGCATGATTATGGAAGCTTTTCATATTATAAAAATGAGATAGTTACTTCTGGTTCAACTTCTCCACTCTATACTTTTTTATTGGCTATAGGTTTTTTTATTACATCGAATGAAATGGTTCTGAGTTATGTGCTCGGTATAAGTTTCTTGCTCATCTCGGCTTTCTTTATTTATAAACTCACTGATTTATATTACCCCGAAAAGATACTTTTTCCAATTATAGCTTCTTTACTCCTCGTACTTGAACCCCGTTTGCAGTGGGCGGCATTATCGGGAATGGAAACGACAATGTTTATCGCCATTCTCATATCGACGGCATATTATTATCAAAAGAAAAATATTTTTCTATTTGGAATGACATCGGGATTATTATTATGGGCAAGACCCGAGGCGGTCATCTTTTTTGTGGTCATCATCATTGATGTACTCTATAATGAATACATTGTGAAATTACCCGTCATAAAGGGCAAGAAGTCTCAAACAAAAACAAATCGGTGGCTATTTCGTTCCGTGTGGATTATTTTATTTTTCGGGATTCTATATATCGGTTTTAATCTATGGCTTTCGGGTTCTATTTTTCCAAATACATATTCGGCAAAGATAAAATACTATTCTCAGGGAGGACAAAATTTTCCTGAGCGCTTTTTCCATTTTTTAACTGATGGTCATTTGATTATTTTTTCAATCTTTTTTCTCGTCGGTGCTATCTCGGTTATCTTTAAAATTATTAAACGAGAGCGCTCACTTAATTTCATTCCTTTCTTATGGTGTGTTGGACTATTCCTCGCCTACTGGAAGAACTTACCTTATCTTTATCAAGAAGGAAGATACCTTATGCCACTATTACCGTTTTATATTCTAATCGGCATAAACGGGATCGATATAAGTTTAACGGTAATGAAAAAATTATTCAAGAAACAGCGAACTTTATTAATTGCCTCTTCATTCATACTAATAGTGTTTACATATCAATTTGGTAATAGTACATGGGAATTTCGGAAAAATTATGCTGAGTCGTGTAAATATATTTCTGATCGACAAGTTCGGGCGGGGAAATGGTTGTCCGTCAATGTACCTAATGATGCAATCATAGCAACTCACGATATTGGGGCGATATCGTTCTACTCGAAAAGAAAAATCGTGGATATGGTCGGACTGGTATCTCCTGAAATGATTAAGAACATCGGTAATCTTGATAAGCTTAAAGATTTTATTCTGAATAAACGAGTGACGCACATTGCTGTACTTCGTAATTGGTTCGAAATTTCCAATCAGAATCCGATTTTTCAAACGGACAACCGAAAACCAGAAATTATGGAGATTTTTAATTATGATCCTAAGCAAACTCACTTCGTACCGCGTAACGTCTCTGACATGTTGAATGCTGGAAGGTATTATCTTTCTTCAGGTAATATTTCACAAGCAGGTCCCTTGTTAGAATATGCAGTGCGCTCCGATCCTCAATCAGCAACCGCACATTTCCTGCTTGGATACGCTCATTTCCACGATAAGAATTTCGATCATGCTCGAGAAGAAATAACAAAAGCTGTTCAACTTCATCCAGATTTTTGGGATGCTTACATGGTTTTGGCAGATGTTGCCGTTCAAAAAAAACAACCTGAAGAGGCGATTAAACAGATTGAAAAAGTAATTACTATGAATCCTTCATATGTTGAAGGTTATGAAGCGCTCGCGAAAGTATATGACTCTTTTAATTTAGATGATGCAAAAGCGAATGATTACCGGCAGCGATATCAAGAACTTTTAAGGCATTCATCAAGATGAGAAAGAAAAATTTATATTGGCTTATTGGTTTGATCTTTGCTCTACTTTGTTTGGCGTATCTTATTTTCTGGATTCCTAACAAATTCGAAGGCGATCGCTTTATTACAGTCTCGCGGGGTCAAACTTTTCATCAAGTTACTGACTCGCTTGCTAAAGCAGGTATTCTCCGAAGTCGATTACTCTTTCTTATCGCAGGAAAAGTGCTTGGCACTGAAAGGAAATTACAAATCGGGAAATATCGCTTTAAAAGCGGAATCTCCAATTTTGAGATAATTGATAATCTTCGTGACGGAAGAACTATCGAAACAATTACTGTAATAATTCCTGAAGGGTTACGTGCCACATCCCAAGCTAAAATGTTTTCTGTTAAACTCGGGATCGATTCTTCTCGTTTTATGGAGTTGGTCTATGATTCAAATTTCGCTCGTACCCTTGGTGTAGGAGATGGCAGTTTGATGGGATATCTTATGCCAAAGACATACGATTTATTTTGGCAAACTGATGAAGCTGACATCATTAAAACAATGGTGGGAGAGTTTTGGGAGATGTTTGACGAATCGATGAAAAAACAAACTGAGAGGAGAGGAATGACAATTCATGATATTGTTACGATGGCATCGATCATTGAATTAGAAACAGCAATTGATTCGGAGCGAGTGATTGTTGCAGGAGTTTATCACAATAGATTACAGAAGCGGATGCTGCTGCAAGCGGATCCAACTGTACAATTTGCCTTAGGTGGTGAACCACGCCGATTAAAATTTTCCGATTATCAGGTTGAATCTATTTACAATACGTACAAACATTATGGTTTACCACCGGGGCCAATCAATAATCCGGGAAATGCGTCTATCATGGCTGCTTTGTATCCCGCACGGCATAAATATTTGTATTTTGTTGCGACAGGAGAGGGCGGGCATCGTTTCTCAAGTACATTCGACGAACATAAGCGTGCTGCAGAGAAATATAGAAAATTCAGAGAAGAACAGAGGGCTGCAAGAGAAAATGGTTGATAGTGATTTATGCGAATGGTCTAAAAGATTTATAAATCGTTTCGTTGGCTGGTGTTTGAATATTTAATTCCCTCCCGAAACGCACAACCGCACCGTTAAGTGCTTCAACTTCCACTCGCTTTCCGTGAGTGATATCATAATACATCGAAGATGTGCTGGAATACGTTAACCTTTGATAATGTGTTATTGCTTTTTCTTCAAAACCGGTGAATGGATCAATTCCTTTTATCCTTGCAACAGTTGCAGCTTCTTGGATTACATGTTGGAGAATTAATTTCAACGATGTATCTGCAAGAATCTCGCCGATCGATTTTCGTGTATATGCTGTCATTCCGCTGAATCCGCAAATGAAAATCCATTTCTCCCATAATATTCGTTTAATGTTTTCAATAGCTTCTCCTTTGATTCAGGCGTATTGAAAAACTTGCATGAGGTTTTTACACCGATCGCTCACTGTTCCATCCATCTCACCAAACTTGACTTTACCTGTTCCACCTTCGTGCCTGATAACTCCTGGTTCACAGATAGTGCTGAAGATGTAAGCGATTCCAGTTAGAATATGTTTTTTCCCGAGATAACGAACAAGTAAATCTTCATTCTCAACTCCATTTTGGATACTGAGAACGATGCTATCCTTTTTCAATACGGGTAATGCAATTGTTGCAGCCGAATCAGTATCGAACGATTTGACTCAGATGATGATTAGATCGAACGGTTCTAAACCGACAAGATTATCTGTGAATGTTGATTTAACAGTAAAGCTGCAATCAGGACTTTCAAGCTGCAAGCTGTTTTGTTTCATAGCGTTTAGATGATTGCCGCGTGCAACGAAAACAACATCGTTACCTGCTTTCCAGAGTTTGGCGCCTAAATAACCGCCAACTCCGCCTGAACCTATGATTGCGATACGCATAAAGATTGCTTTAATTTAACACAACAATTGATAATAAAAAAGAAATTGCTATATTAATGACGATTTTGAAATATAGGGCAATGGAAACATATGGATGGTAATTCTTTTGATATAAAAGCAGAGCAACTTAAGAAGTTGAGCAATATATTCCCAGAAATCGTGTCTGAAGGTAGGATTGATTTCGAGAAATTAAAGCTCACGCTCGGTGAAGATTTAACGATAGCTGACGAACGTTATGTTCTCAACTGGGCGGGTAAGTCGGATGCGTTCCGGGCTATACAAACTTCTACTACTGCAACGCTGAAGCCGGAATGTCTGAACCGGGATTCTCTTGATTTATCTGATTCGCATGATGGAAAGAATAGTCTGAACCATGATTCATTTGATTTATCTGATTCACGTGATAGAAAGATTTGTCTGAACCGGGATTTATTTGATTCATCTGATTCCCATGATAAAAAATATTCTAATCAAGGTAATCA
>CAYYIJ010000065.1:0-13790 GCA_964471945.1 uncultured Chlorobiaceae bacterium | reverse complement strand
CGATTCCTTTTATCGGCTCGATTGCTCTCAGCAAAATTGCACAACCTTTTCCTTCTTCTTCAGTTACAATATTTGCGCAGAAGTGCATTCCATATGTAAAATAGACGTAAAGATGGCCACCTTTCCAGAACATCACATCGTTGCGTTTTGTTCTCCCGCGATATGCATGGCTTGCAGGGTCATTTTCACCCAGATATGCTTCAACTTCAACAATTTTCCCGATCAATTTCTTGTTGTCGTATTTTTTAACAAGATATTTCCCGAGTAAATCTTTTGCAGCCGTGAGAGTCGGTCTTAGATAAAATGAGCGATGGAGTTTTTGTAACTTTTTTTGTTTACGATGAATTCCCAAAGTAAAATACTGGTCGTTATGAAATGAATGAGAAAGGGATAATCAAAATCTCAGATGCTTGCTGATAGAATCTCAATCTCTTTTGCAAGAGCCGTTTGTCCAGCAACAGTTTCAACATCCTCGTTGAATTGTGGATTCAAAATTTTAACATGCTCATAACTTAAAACATACTCAGCTATAGCAAAATAATTCCGTGCTAAAAGTAAATGAATGTCTTGATAATTAACTGAAGGGTCTTTACTGAATGACCAATTTTGATTAACCTGAAGAATTGAGTTCGCAAGTTCGTTAGAGGATTGATATTTTTTTTTTGCATTATAAACGAATGCTAATCCCGCCATCAGTTCCAAGTTCGAGGGATCAATGTCTAACCCAGAATCAAAAAAGCTTATTGCCGTATCAATTTTATTTAGTTTTGCATTTGTCCATCCCAAACCATTAATAGCGTCAACCAGATTAGCATCTTTTGTCAACGCTTCACTAAAACGTGTTTGTGCAAGTTGATAATTTTTCCCTTGATATGCTTGCCATCCCTCAGCTAGTAGTTGAGCCGCTGTTTTTTCTTTAGGTTCTGTATTTTTATCACATGTAATAAATAACAAAGCAAAGATTACAACAAATGAAATTTTCAAATACATTCTAATCCTTATTTAATTAAAATCATTTTAGATGTAGCGTGATATTTTGTATAATTATTCACATGAACTGTAATTCGATAAAAATATATTCCACTTGCTACAGCTTCCGCAGAATAATTTTTTCCATCCCACATTACGCTGTATTCGCCGAAGTCTCTTTCTTCATTTACCAAAGTTTTAACTTCCTTACCCAAAATGTCGAATATTTTGAGCGTAGTCAATCCCGCTTCAGGCAGTACAAAACGGATAGTTGTACTTAAATTGAATGGGTTGGGATAATTCTGTTCTAAAGTAAATGTTGGAATACTATTATTAGGAGCCGATTGACTATAACCGAGTGCAAATGTTCCAAGCTTAAATACTTTTGCTTGGATAAAACTTCTTCGAATATCGATTTGAGATCCTATCTCTATCCATCCGGTTTCAGTTTTTTGGAAAATTGCGATTGTCCGCTCGTCAATTTTATTCAATTTATCATCTCTGTATGAAAATGAAACAGTTAAAGGAGTAGGAAACTCACGTGAGGGACCGAATTGATATGCCTTAATTATGTTTGGGAATTCTTCACCTGAAAAATTTTCGGAAGAAATGGTGAAGTATGTATTCTCATGCAATGCTTGCGATGGTATAGAAAGAACTGCAATTTGGTCTGGACTACTGATAGTGGTTGCCATCTTGGCCTTTGCTAATTGAACATTAAAGTTTCGAGCTGAATTTATAGGTTGTCCCATAGAATCATACGCTGAAACATTGAGCAGATACTTGCCATCTGAAGTAAATTCGTAGCTGCCTTTAAAAATTCTCCAAGAGATAGAATCTAATGGTATCGAATCCGGTGTAGTTCCATTGATGGTAACTTGCAGCAATGGTCTCGTCGAGAGTGATTCAAGGACTGTTACAAAAAGATCTGCATACTGTGTCATAATTTGATTTTGATGAATAACAATTGATAACCCATTCGATGCGGCTAATGGTCTTGAGCTTTTGAACATACCACGCCCATGAGTAGCAGCGAACAGATAGCCATAGTCATTTAAATCAAGGTCGGCAATCGAAACATTCGCCATTCCAGTATTTTGTTGTATCCAATTCCTTCCCCCATTATTTGATTCAAAAACACCAATGTCGGTTCCAATTACTAAATGGTTCACATTTGTTTGGTTGATAATGATAGAATTGACAGGTATATCTGGTAAATCGCCGCTGATATCTTTCCATGCCGTGCCGCGATTCGATGTGAGAAAAATATGTCCGGGCGTTGTTGGAGTGTTAAAATTATAACCCGAATATCCAACTACCGCACGATCTCTATTTCCCGGATCGATTGCGATTGCTTTAACATATCGATCTGGTAATGTTAATGTATCTTTTGTGATAGGCACCCATAGGGCACCACCATTTGTTGTAACCCACAAGCGTGAGCGAGTAGTTGAGCTCCCGCTTGTACCAACATAGATAGTTTGTGATGTATTTTTAGCGATAGCAATTGCTGAAATATGAGCTCCTATCGAACCTGATCCATCACCCGTGAGGTCAGTACTGATTGATGTCCATAATGTACCACCGTTTGTGGTGCGATAGATTCGATAAGTTCCTGCGACAAGAATTTGTGGATTTGATGGATCCATAACAAATGGAGCAATAAAGGCACACCGGTCGCTTGTGCCGTCAAATTGATTGTTACCTTTTGTCGGTATTCCATTCATAATACGTGACCAGTTGTTGCCTTGATCAACAGATTTTTGAATGCAGAGATTTATGTATTCCGTGTAAACAGTTGATGGAGTAACATAATCAACCCATGTGGCTCCCCCATCTCCCCCTAAGATTACTGACCATGCTGGAAGAGAAGTAGTTTTCATGGTTCCATTATCTTGTGTGCCTCCGTAATAAATATTCTGAGTTGGATGGACTGCCCCGCTATAGAATTGTACTGTTCTAAAATCTGTATTGACATCAATAAATGAACTTCCCCCATTCGTTGATTTAAAAATTCCTCCATCTCCTCCGAAATAAATAATTTCAGGATTGGATGGATCGAATGTTATAGCATGTTGATCGACATGGACATAGGGCGATCCATATCCATCACTAATACGAGACCAGTTGATACCGCCGTTGATAGATTTAAAGAGGTTGATTCCTCCTGTATAAACGATGTTTGGATTCGATGGATGGACTATAATAACATTGTTGTACCAACCTTGTCCACCCAGATGCGTACCGTTGACGGCTTGCGTATTATCGAATGGTGTTCCAACAGTAAACCAGTTCTCACCACCATTGGTCGATTTCTGGATACTGTGTGTATATGAATTTGAATCAGCTAAACATGCATAAAGAATATTGCTGTTGCTCGGCGCGATTGCTAAACTTATCCTTCTATATTTTGTTGTCGCTAATGGGAAGCCATTGGTAAGTTTTGTCCATGAAATTCCTCCATTCGATGTTTTATAAATACCATCAGTTGAGGAAAACAAACCGAAAGCTGCATAGAGAACATTCGGGTTTACGGGATCCATAACAAGATCAACACAGAACCTAGATGATGATGATGGTGAGAAGCCCTTTGTCCAGGTTTCACCGGCGTCAGTCGATTTCCAAACACCTGCATCCGAAGCTGACAAAGCTGCATACATGATGTTCGGATCATTAGGCTGAATAATTATTTTATTTATGAAATGATAATAGTAAGGACTGCTTGCTTTCTCGAATTTTTTTAGGATTGTCCATGAATTACCGGCGTCAGTTGATTTGAGTATCCCGATTCCCCGAAGTGCATCAACATTAAAATATCCCTCACCTGTACCTGCATAGATGATATTAGGATTTGAAGGGTGAATTGCAATGCATCCAATAACTGAACTCGGAGCAATATCGGTCAATGGTATCCATGTACCGCCAGAATTAAAACTTTTCCAGATTCCACCACTTACCGAACCAGCATAGATGATGTTGGGATTTGTTGGATGAACTGCTATCGATCGCACACGCCCTGCAATATTGTTTGGTCCCACTGATGTCCAAGCAACCGAAGAGATTGAAATAGATTTTGAGAGATTGTGTTTGTTTGTATGTTCAATAGCTTTGTCACGCCAATCATAGGGAATGAAATCGGTAGGGTAAGCTCGCTGATAGTTATACCATTGCATGGCAGCCATTGCTCCGGTCGCTTTGGTACCTACCCGTCTATCATGGCATGACGATGATTGACATGTAGTTGCATGGCTTTGTTTAGAATTTTTTACATTTCTATTTTTAAATAGCAATAGTGTTAAGGTAAAAACGATTGTTATGATTACTAATTTCAAAAATATCGACTTCATAGTTATATCTATTAAATTTTTCTTCATTCGATCATATCAACTAAAAACCATTTCCCTGATCCATCCAATACAATTTTTCCACTAAATTCATCGTTGGCTTTCAGTTTCTTTAACTTGTGTAAACGTATATTTCGCACATTTGATGGATCAATTCTTTTTGCATCATCCAGAACGTAGTTTGGTTGGACTGTTATTCTTTGTCCCACCTCTACAAAATTATCCATTGCTCCGATTGAGGAAACTTTTGTTATTGCAATATAAAGATGATATTGAAAATCATCAATCACTTTCAACGAATCTATCGTAGCATCTATTAATGCTGCATTTTCTTTGATAGTTGTATGCACGTTGGGTGATGATTCTTGTACATAACCACGTGTAATATTTTCTGTTTTCTTGCATCCTCTTGATTTACCTGATGTGCAACAACTATAACTGTTTAAGAAAAGAAAAATTAAATTCAAAAAAAGAATATATTTCATACCATATATAATATGCGGAGTATTTTACTGAAAATCAAGAATTTGGAACACTGTAAAGAAAATCGTATTTTTATCTTCAATGGTATTGGAACCTAAATATCCAACCAATTTTTAATCCCAATCAAGAAAGGATAGTTGATGAAAAATTTAATATTTTTAGCAAGTTTGATATTTTTTGCCTGTCAAAGTAATACACAAGATAAAGTTCAGTTAAAAGCACAGATGGACAGTGTGAGTTATAGCATTGGTATGAATATCGGTCAGAATTTGAAAGCCCAGATGGTAGAAGTTGATCCAACGATTTTAGCAAAAGGGATAAAAGATATTTTGGACAGTAATCAAACACTCATGACAGATGAACAAGCCCAGATTGTCATGATGAATTTTCAACAACAAATGACAGCAAAACAAGAGGAAAAAATGAGAGAACAAGGCGAAAAAAATATAAAAGAGGGGGAAGCATTTTTGACTGAAAATAAAAAGAAAGTGGGTGTTGTTACATTACCCAATGGCTTACAATACAAAGTGATAACTATGGGTAAAGGTCCCAAACCAAAAGCTACAGATACGGTTAGCGTTCATTATCGTGGAACATTGATTGATGGTACAGAATTCGATAGCTCAATTAAACGTGGACAACCAGCTACATTTCCGCTTAATGGAGTCATTAGAGGTTGGACTGAAGGATTGCAGCTAATGCCCGTTGGTTCAAAATATCAATTTTTTATTCCATCAGAACTTGCATATGGCGAACGTGGTGCAGGTTCAACAATTACACCAAATGCAACATTGATTTTTGAAGTTGAACTACTTTCAATCGGTAAAAAATAAACAAGATGTTTTAAAACCTCAATTAAATTCTATCGAGCCACCATCTATGTATGTGAAAACTAAATGGATTATTTTTATAATCTTGTCAATTAATCTTTTTAACAGTTGCCGGGAAAAGATTGATATCGACATCATCGCTTATAAAAATGATCATGAGCAGTGGCAAAGAAAACGTGCTGAGAGTTTACAAAAAGAGAACGGGTGGCTTACTCTTTGTGGTTTGTTCTGGCTGAAGGAAGGCGAGAATAAATTTGGAACTGACTCTTCGGGCACAATAATTTTCCCGCCCGGAAAATCACCAGCATACGCTGGCTCGATATTTTTAAAAAACAACGAGCTTCGCTTGAAGTGTGCAAAAAATGTAACTGTTTATTGTAACGACTCTGCAGTCTCAGAGATGAAAATTCAATCCGATGAAATGGGGAAAGCATCTCCAACAATAATGAAACATGGCTCATTAATTTTCAACATAATTAAACGTGGTGAGAAACTTGGAGTACGGGTACGTGATAAAGAAAATCCAGCACGTATAAATTTTAGAGGATTAGATTATTTTACGATTGATCCACAGTGGCGGCTTGAGGCAACATTTGAGCCGTATGATCCACCTAAGATCATTCCGATTATAAATGTACTTAATCAAGTTAATAATGACACTTGCCCGGGTGCAATTGTTTTTACAAAAGATGGAAATACATATCGAATTGATGCACTGAGGGATGGAAAAGAGTTATTCATCATTTTTCACGACGAGACCGCTGGGGAAGAAACCTATGGTATGGGGCGTTTTCTTCTGGCGCCTTTACCAGATTCTAATAATATAATAATTCTGGATTTTAATCGAGCGTACAATCCACCATGTGCCTTCACCGAATTTGCTACATGCCCGTTGCCGCCTAAGCAAAATTATTTACCTATTCGCATCGAGGCAGGTGAGAGAAAATATACAGCGTTCATCTCGAATTCGCATATAGATAACAAACTTCAGTGAAAAAATCTAATATTTAAAAATATTTCTAATTTTCTTATCTAAATTCCTGATATTTTTATCTGAAATTATCTCTGTTGATAAGTCATAATAAATACTCGAATTTCTACTGATTTAGAGAATTTTGATATCTTGACAATTTGTGGATAAAATTGTTCCTATGGGATAAAAGAGATTAATTACTTTTTCTCAAGTTTTTCTTAAGAAAAAACTTGCATCTTATTGAAAAATTGTGTATCGTCAAACTAACCAATTTTCTTTGGTATTACCAAATCAAATGTTAGTTTTTAAAAACAATTTAAAATAAGGAAAAAAAATGAATACCTCCGATAAATACGTTGAAATTCTTGAAGGTATTTCGGGTGGATTTTTTGCACTCGATAATGAATATCGATTTAATTATTGGAATCGCGGAGCTGAAGAAGGAACAGGATATACCCGCGATCAAGTTTTAGGGAGAAGTGTCTTTGATGTCTTTCCCAATGCCCGCGATGCAGAATTAGGGGAAAAATATCGACTTGCCATGGAAACTAAAACCTTCCAGAGTTTCGAAACCTGTTATAAAGATGAACGCTTTGAGGCATGGTACGATATACGCATCTATCCAACGGAAAATGGTATCTCAGTATTTTTTCAGGATATTACTAATCAAAAAAGAGAGCAACGTCAAAAAGAGATGCTGATGGAAGTATCGCATGTTATTAACGTAGCCCCACATTTAGATGATTTGTGTTTAAATGCTGGTGAACGTATAGCACAATTTATGGATATTCCAGCTAAGTTTATATGCATCTATCGTTATGACCAACGGTCGTCATTATTGCACCTAATGGCGCCTACCCTTATTGATGTCAAAGTTGACCCCGAAGTGGAACATCAAATTGTCCATGAGAAATCCAATACAATTGCGGTTCAAACTGCATTAAGCAGGAAGGTAATCGTCTCAGATGAACTATCCAGAAGTTCGGTTGCCTCATATTTTTTGGGAGAAACTAATGAATTAAAGCTCAAGACTCTCATTTCAATTCCTTTGATGGTTCAACATGAACTCCAGGGTATTTTAGAAGTTCTTTCACCAAAAGTCGATAATTATGTCAATGAAGAACTTAAAATGTTATCAATTATTGCAAATGAATTATCGATTGGGATGAGCCGTAAACGATTAATGGATGAAATTACAATAAAGAATATTGAGTTGGAGAACGAGAAAAAGAAAACTGAGGATGCGAATGATACGTTGAAGAGATTTTTAGCTACGTTTAGTCATGAATTACGCGCTCCACTCAATGCAATCGTAGGGTTTTCTGAAATTTTAGCATCAGGTATGAACAGCTTACCTGCCGAAAAAGTTAGTGATTTCATGAAAAACATCAATGAGAGCGGAAAACATCTCCAAGGGCTAATTAACGATATCCTTGATCTCTCAAAAATTGAAGCAGGGAGAATGGAGTTACATATAGAAACGTATCCGGTTTCGTATTTCACTGAAAGTGTTCAACGTGTTATGCAAGCAGCTATTCAGCAGAAAAATATCAGCCTAGTTTTTGATATTTCAAACGAAATCGACCAACTCGTTGTTGATCAAACAAGATTTAAACAAATACTTGTAAACCTTGTTTCAAATGCAATCAAATATAGTCATAAAAATGGTAAAATTAGAGTTGGTATAAAAAGATTTGTTAATGAGATAGAGATTGCAGTTAGTGATGAAGGAGTGGGTATCAAACCTGAGGATCAAGCACGCCTTTTCCAGGCATTTCAACAAGGAAAGAATTCAAATGGTCTGAAAGAAGGAACAGGATTAGGTTTAGTCATTACTAAAAAATTAGTCGAATTACACGGTGGGCATGTTAATGTTGAAAGCGAATGGGGTAAGGGGAGCACTTTCCGTTTCCGGATCCCGATGGTAGTCGCAGGTGAAGTTGTGGAATCCGCCGACCAGCTTATTAGGATTGTTGGCAAACAGCATCTCTCGATTCCGGATGGTGAAAAACCCCTTGTTCTTATCATCGAAGATAATCTGCAAGCAAGTCAACTTCTTCAAATGTATCTTCAGGAAGCTGGATACCGAACTGAGATCGCTAAAGATGGATCGGAAGGAATCGAAAAAGCAAAACAATTAAAGCCGCATATTATAACACTCGATATGATCATGCCGGTTAAAGATGGCTGGCAAGTTTTAAAGGAGCTAAAACGTCATCCTATTTGCAAAGATATTCCTATTATCATCATTTCCATTACAGATGAGAAAAAGTTAGGATTTAGCATGGGTGCGATAGATTATTTTGTAAAACCTGTCAATCGTGAGGAATTTCTTTGTTCTTTAAAGAAAATTCCATTCTGCAGGCTCGACAATAAGCAACATCCGAAAGTGTTAATAATTGATGATGATCGTAATGCATCAGAATTAATTCAGGTAATGCTCCAAGCTGAAGGTTACGATGTTATTCGGACCATGCACGGTAAAGAGGGTATGAGATTGGCACTTTCTGAATCTCCGGACTTAATTATTCTCGATTTGATTATGCCTGATATTTCCGGTTTCAATGTTGCTTATCAGCTCAAACAGAATGTAAAAACACGCAATACACCGATTATCATTCTGACTTCGATGGAAGTTGATGATGAAACACGTGAACAAATGCAAGGATTCATATCGACCATCATGAGTAAATCAAGATTTACCAAAAAAGATTTATTACGAGAGATTAATACTATTGAGAAGATGAGATAAAATGTTGTTTGCCGCTGTGAATGATATGTATTGTATCTTATCTTTGTTTTGCCGATTGATGCAGCGTCCTCTTTATTAATTCTTCAACCGATAACTCTTTGTTTTTCGATTCTATTAGGATCGTACGTACTGCTTGCTCAGCGTTTGTACGATTGAAGCCGAGTGACATTAAGGCGATAATTGCTTCGGAGCGGGCTTTTAATTGTTGACTGGTCGGGGTAGCTGTCGGCTCTACAATTTCCATATTCCCGAGCTTACCGCGCAGCTCAAGAACAATCCGTTCTGCGGTTTTCCTTCCAACACCTGATATTGATGTCAGCACATCGATATCGTTCATCAAAACTGCTTCACGAAGTTCGCTTGTGTTGATACCAGAAAGAATTCCCTGTGCTATTTTCGGTCCAATACCGGATATTGAGATGAGCATCCGAAAGATATCCCTTTCTGCTTCGGTAGCAAATCCAAATAAAATCATAGCATCTTCCCGAACATGCATATAGGTAAGGATGCTAACTTCACTGTCAAGTTTATCGATCTTTTCGAACGTTGAAAGTGGAATATGTACTTGATATCCAACACCATTAACATCAATTGTAATTTCGGTTGGGGATTTTTGAACTAGTTTCCCCCTGAGATGAGAAATCATTTTAAAACCTTCCGTTTTACTAAGATTTTTTCAGGATGAGCAGATATGAAAGATTTCCAATTTTTAAACGCGTGGGCTTTTGTAGATTGTCTTCTTTGAAGATGACAAATTGCAACTGCAAGTGCGTCAGTAACGTCGTAGTACTTTGGTAACTCTTTGAGTTTGAGAAGTGATTTCACCATAAATTGTACCTGCTCCTTTACAGCGGCGCCGTTACCGACAATCGCTTTCTTAACCTCACGTGGTGAGTATTCGTGTGTCGGAATTTCTAGCAATACAGCGGCTAACATAGCAACACCCCGTGCATGCCCCAGTTTTAATGCTGATTGTGCGTTCTTCCCGTAGAATGCAGTCTCAATGGCAAATTCATCTGGATGGTATTGTTTAATAATATCGTTAAGTTTCTCGAAGATAAGTTTTAACCGGATGGGCATTAAGGTTCGATATTTGTTTTCGATAGCACCGCAAGTATGAATTTTCATCCTCCCGTTACGCGTTTCGATTATACCATAACCGGTAATTAGTGTGCCTGGATCAACGCCGAGTACAATCATGTGATCAAGTCAAAATGCAAAAATCAAAAAATAAATGCTTCAACATACTATATATTCAACGATGCTATAATCTTTTCATCAATATCGAAGTTTGCGTAAACGTGCTGAACGTCTTCGTGTTCTTCAAGTGATTCCATAAGTTTAAGAACGTGTTCAGCGTCTTTCCCATCAACCTTAACTGTATTTTCTGGAACCATTTGGATTTCCGCTTCTTCTATCTTAATATTTTTTGTTTCAATTGCTTGTTTTACTGTCTCGAAATTTTCCGGAGTTGTATATATCTCATAAATTTCTTCTTCGGCTACGATATCATCGGCGCCGGCATCTAAAGCGAGGGTCATCATATCGTCTTCGTTATTGTTTGCCTTTCCGATTCTTATGATTCCTTTTCTATGAAACATGTAAGCAACAGAATTAGATGCGCCAAGCTTACCGTTATGCCGTTCAAGAATGTAACGTATTTCAGAAACCGTGCGGTTTTTATTGTCTGTAACCGATTCAATAATCAACGCAACACCGCCTGGTCCGTATCCTTCGTATGTAACATCTTCGTATATTACGCCGGGAAGTTCGCCTGTTCCTTTTTGGATAGCTCGTTTGATATTATCTGCGGGCATGTTGGCAGCTTTTCCTTTTTCAACGGCAAGCCGGAGACGTGGATTTCCCTTCGGATCACCGCCTCCCATTCTTGCAGCTATTGTAATTTCTTTTATTAATTGTGTGAATGCCTTCCCCCGCTTAGCATCAGTAACTGCTTTCTTACGTTTTATAGTCGCCCATTTCGAATGACCTGACATGAATAGCTCCTTCTTTCAATAATAAATATTATTCCGATGTTTTTCCGATGTCTTGTGGACTATTATCTATATGCTCCCGAATATCTTTAATTTTTAATTGAGGAAATGTTTCTGCTGTGCCTGAGGATGTAAACGGTTTTTCATGCTCATCAATTGAAAACACCATGTCTAAGCGCCTTCCCTCACGTACGCCTTCGATGAAGTAACCAAGTCCAAAACCAATTGCATCAAGGACAAATTGATTCTGCTTAACACGAAAACGAAGGTGATCTTTTCCAACGATCTTTGGTGGACCAACAACTTCAATATTTCGTGCTAAAAATATTGGGCGCATGTTTGAAGGTCCATAAGGTGCAAATTCTTTAAGAATTTTCAAAAATTTTGGTGTTAATTCACCAAGTTCAATTTCTGTATCGATTTTAATTTCGGGTGTCCGAACATCATCCGACATCAATTCATCGACTGCGATGTAAAAGGCTTCACGAAATTCATCAACTCGATCTAAAGCAACAGAAAGTCCGGCTGCATATTTGTGCCCACCAAATTGTAATAATTTATCCTCCACCTGCTTCAGGGCTTGGTGTATGTCGAAACCGATTATTGATCTTGCCGATCCTTTTGCCACACCATCAACAGTTGTCATCATGATGGTGGGACGATAATATTTTTCCACGAGCCGTGAGGCAACAATCCCGATAACACCTGGGTGCCATTCCTCATTATGCAAAACAATGGCAGGGTCAGATTCGATATCTAAATAATTATCAACCAATTCTTGGGCTTTCAGGAAAGTATTTTCGTCTATTTTCCGTCTATTATGATTCTCTTCCTCAAGAATTTTGGCAAGCTCGTTGGCTGTGTCTTGCTCAATACTCGTAAGGAGGTTAACCGCACGCTTAGCATCACCCATCCTTCCTACCGCATTTATCCTTGGAGCAAGAACAAAAACGATTTGCCCTGTAGAGATTTTCCCGGGCTGTGTGCCTGAACTTTCAATTAAAGCTCGAATACCGGGCCTTGGATTACTATTGATTAAATTCAAACCCATTTTTGTCATGATTCTATTTTCACCAATCAGAGGAACGATGTCGGCAGTTGTTGCAAGTGTAACAAAATCAAGATAACTCTCCGCAATCACCTCTTGCCCTCGTTTCTGTTCAACAGCTTGTATTAATTTGAAGCCCACGCCGCAACCGCAAAGATATTTAAAAGGATATGAGCAATTAGGTATAAGGGGATCGAGTATTGCCCGTGCATTCGGTAATCGTTCTTCGGGTTCATGATGATCACAAATTATCACATCTACACCGAGTCCCCCCGCATACTCTATCTGATCGATAGCAGTAATTCCACAATCAATCGCAATTAAAAGAGTAGCCCCAAACTCTTTCCCTGCTTCTATGCCAGTTCTAGAGATACCGTATCCCTCTTGAATCCTATCTGGGATATGAACTAACGTTTCGATACCGAACTTTTGTAAGTAAAGAACCAACATTGCAACACTCGCAGTTCCATCGACATCGTAGTCACCGTATATTAATATTCGTTCTTTCGCCTCGATAGCTTTTACAACACGGTCAGCAGCCAATTGCATTCCATCCATCAGGAATGGATCATGGAGATCACTTAATTGCGGTCTGAAAAATTTTCTTGCTTCATCATACGTCGTGATTTTTCTATTGATCAATATTTTAGCAATCGTGTTTGAGACATTTATCTCTTTTGCCAAGCGTGAAGTTTGTTGCTCGTCAATATTTTTGGTTATTATCCACCGATAATTTTTTTTCATGATATTTGTTTTATATATAATTTATTAAAAGAGAAAACTGCACAACTATAAGCCGAATTCTGTTTCCCGTCTCGATATGAACGAAACGGGACTGCAATCATTTATCTAATCCCACCCTTACGGATGGGCTTGAGCGACCTACCCATTCCGTTTTCCCATTCCGTTAAATGTCGGAATAAGAAGTTGGACGGACAGCCCTTCTCACTGTAATCAATGAGACGGAATTTACATGGTCTTGCTCCGAGCAGGGTTTATCGACCCTGAGTATTACTACTGAGGTGGTGAGCTCTTACCTTCACCTCGGCGGCTGTCAAGCACGCGAGATAATCCCAAACAAATTGGGACGCCATTTCACCCTTATCCTTCGTTCTACTTCGTTCGCTCAGGACATATCCTGAGCGAGGTCGAAAACCGAGACGAAGGACGGTATATTTTCTGTGATACTATCCGTTATCCAAAGCTTTCGCTGAGCATACCCCCACTTTCGTGGGGTACTCTGTCCTGTGGAGTTCGGACTTTCCTTCCCGCTCAGTTCAGTGAACGGAGCGGGACGATTGCACGTTGTGCAGTCTTCCCTATTGTTAAAACTTTTTATAATATAGTTATTACTAGAGACTTCTGAAAAATCCCTCCATTTGTCACCCTGAACGCCC
>CAYYIJ010000064.1:0-13843 GCA_964471945.1 uncultured Chlorobiaceae bacterium | reverse complement strand
TTTTTTCTGCATGGGTTGAATATAAAATGATCCCTTCTATGTCGGGATTAAGGTACATGGTAAATCTTGATAATTTCAAAAAAAATGATTACTATTCATCATATCATCAAAGTTGTTCTTATAAAAAAACCATCAATAACAATATCGAAAAGGTGAATTATGCATAAGAAATTATTTATTCCGGGTCCCACCGAAGTTGCTCCGGAAGTTCTGGCAAAAATGGCAACCCCGATGATTGGGCACAGAGGTAAAGATGCATCTAATCTTCAACGAGAGATTACTGAAAAACTCCGAAAGATTATGTATACACAAAATCCAGTTTTACTTTCAACAACATCAGGTTCTGGCTTGATGGAAGGTGCTATCCGATCCCTAACAGCTAAGCGCGCCGTTGTGTTCTCGGTAGGTGCCTTTGGTGATCGCTGGTTCAAGATGGCTGAAGCAAATGGTGTTCCTGCTGATAAACATTCTGCGGAATTAGGAAAACCAACAACACCGGATGACGTTGATAAATATTTATCATCCGGAAAATTCGATGTTTTTACTATCACACATAACGAAACAAGCACTGGCATAATGCACAACTTGGAAGAGTTTGCCGAAATAAAGAAAAAGTATCCTGATGTTTATTGGCTTGTTGATGCCGTTAGCTCACTCAGTGGTGTAAAAATTGAAGTTGATAAATTAGGGATTGACGTTTGCATAACTTCAACACAGAAAGCATTAGCATTACCCCCCGGTATGGCGATAGCGTCTGTTTCAATGCGAGCATTAGAACATGCAAAAACTGTTAAGAATCGCGGTTTATATCTTGATCTTGTTGACCTTTACAGTTATATCGAAAAGAAAGATCACCAATATCCATCGACTCCATCGCTCTCTCATATGTTTGCGTTAAATTTCCAGCTCGATAGAATTCTATCGGAAGGTTTAGAGAAAAGGTATCAAAGACATTTTGAAATGGCTGAATACACACGTGCGTGGGCAAAGAAATATTTTACTCTTTTCCCAGTAGAAAAATATTCTTCTCAAACACTCACAACTATAACCAATTCGAGAAACATTGTAGTGGCAGACCTTAATAGCGCTTTAGGGAAATTGGGATTACAGATATCAAATGGTTATGGTGATTTAAAAGAGAAAACTTTCAGAATTGCTCACATGGGTGAATTGACAATGAATGATATAAAAGAAGTTACATCTGCAATTGAAAAAATTCTACAACTTTAAAAAATGGATAAATTATGAAAATATTAATAAGTGATGGAATCGAAGCTATTGGTAAGAAAATATTAACAGAATCGGGTTTTGAAGTCGTCGATAAAAAACTCACACCTGAAGATTTGTTAAAAGAAATACCTCAATACGATGCAATCATAGTTCGGTCGGCAACGAAGGTAACAAAGGAAGTGATCGAATCAGGAAAAAATCTAAAAGCTATTGCGCGCGGTGGTGTAGGATTAGATAATATTGACGTTGCATTTGCAAAAGAAAAGGGCATTCCGGTTTTAAATACACCGGGCGCATCATCTATTTCAGTAGCTGAGCTGGCGATAGCCCACATGTTTGCTCTCTGCCGGTTTTTACATGTTTCAACTTCGGAGATGCGAAGCTTGAAATGGCCCAAAAAGGAATATGGCAAAGGAATAGAGCTTACCAAAAAAACACTTGGTATTTTGGGATTGGGAAATATTGGTAAGGAAGTTGCAAAGCGAGCAATCGGGTTAGGAATGAATGTGATAGCGTACGACCCTAATGTCAAAACAACCGATTTAAATGTTAGGTTAGTTAGCATGAGCGAAGTTTTAAAACAGTCCGATTTTATAACACTGCATATTCCACTGGATAAAAAAACAGGTGCGGCAATTACCAAAAATGAGTTCGATCAAATGAAGAATGGTGTTATTCTGATTAATTGTGCACGCGGTGGGGTGGTTTTGGAAAAAGATTTACTAGAAGCACTCAAGAGCGGAAAAGTCGCGGCTGCTGGAATAGACGTATTTGTAAATGAACCGACAACAGAAGAACAAAAAGAATTATTAAATCATCCAAACGTTTCTGCAACACCACACATCGGCGCCTCGACAAACGAAGCCCAAGACAGAGTTGGTGAAGAAATCGCAACAAAAGTTGTAGTTTCGTTGAAGTCGAAGTAGTAAACCTAATTCACTGTTAATCTATTAATGTAAGTTGTGGCGATTCATAAATAATATAGGTTATGTCAATACTTAAACCTTTTCGTGGTTGCAGACCGCACCCAGAATTTGCCTCAGAAGTAGCATCCAAACCTTATGATGTCCTCAGCTCAGCAGAAGCACGCGAGGAAGCAAAGGAACATCCACTTAGTTTTCTCCATGTTGGTAAACCTGAAATAGATTTAGACCCTTCCATTTATATGTATGATAAAAGAGTTTATGAAAAGGGAAATGAAAATCTAAAAAAATTAATTCGAGACGGAATCTTGGAGACTGATCCGCAACCGTATCTCTATCTGTATTCCCAGACGATGGGAACACATACGCAATATGGTATTGTTGGGTGTGTCTCAGTACAGGAATATTTGAATAACCTCATTAAGAAACATGAGCTAACGAGAAAAGATAAGGAAGACGACAGAACAAATCATATCAAATATACAAATGCTCATAGTGGTCCGATATTTTTAACTTATCGTTCACAGCCAGCTATTGATGGGATAATAATGAAAATATCTTTGACCGCTCCGGTAAACGACTTTATCGCGTTAGATGGAATTCGTCATCGATTTTGGGTAATATCCGATGAAGATACAATAAAAGATATAACAACAAATTTTAGCAATGTACCTCATCTTTATATTGCAGATGGTCATCATCGCGCAGCATCTGCGGCGAGAGTTAGTGCAGAGATGGCATCAAAAAATCCAAAGCATACAGGTAATGAGGAATACAATTTTTTTCTCGCCGTGCTATTTCCCCACAACCAATTGAAGATTTTGGATTATAACCGAGTTGTTAAATCATTGAACAACTTATCACATGAACAGTTCATAAGTGAAGTTAAGAAAAAATTCGAAGCTGCAGAATCAAATCAACAGGCAAAACCCATTAGGAAGGGTCAATTTGGGATGTATCTTAATAATAAATGGTATTATCTGAATGTGCTTCCTGGTATAGCTAATAGCGGTGATATAATCGACAAACTCGATGTTTCTATTTTACAGAATCACATCTTACAACCTTTGTTGGGTATTGACGATCCCCGGACAAGCAAGCAAATCGATTTTGTGGGTGGAATTCGCGGTTTAGCTGAGCTTGAAAAAAGAGTTAAGTCAGGGGAAATGACTGTTGCCTTTGCACTATATCCCACATCAATAGACGAATTAATGGCGATTGCTGATGCAGGCAAAATCATGCCTCCAAAATCTACGTGGTTTGAGCCAAAACTAAGAGATGGAATGGTAATACACCTATTATCTTAAAAAAGAAACGACCGTTGCAAAGATGAAATTACTTCTATTATTTATTTTAATATGTGCAAAAAGCTTTGCGCAAACAAATCCTAATTTCAATCTTAATCTTCAGCTCAATTTTACTGCCGCTGAACAAACAATTCTGCTCTATGAAAATCAGCATGTAAATACTGAAACCGTATCTTCATTGCGTGGGAACCGAATCGCCGCCTCAACTGCAGGAATGATCGCAGATGATCGAATGATTACTGCACAGTTGAATAATTATCTTGATTCTATAAAGTACCATCAATTTATTAGAAATGATATATATCGTCTTGAAGAATCCCGTAAGAATGTTCATGAAATCAAAATATTGCTCAACGAACTTAAAACCCGGAATTTTACCCGCCGTATCATTGCCACAATCGAACAAATATTTCCACAAGATGCTGCGATTACACTAACAATTCCTATATATGTCGTTACTCTTGGTCATGAGAATGTTGATGCTTTCGTCCGGCGCATCATCTGGCATGGCGACACACCCCAATTTGTTGATGGCAATGACGGTGAACTGACAATTGTAATTAACCTTGCACAGTCAGTCAAATATGGTGATCAAGTTGATGAACAATTTATTTCGCTCCTCGGTGTTGTTGCTCACGAAGTTTTTCATGCGGCATATGAAGCATATAAATCCACCTCAAGCTCTTGGGATAAATATTACCAAAATAATTCTGGACATTTTTATTATCTACTTGATCTGACTCAGAACGAGGGCATAGCTTATTACTTATCCCTTGATCAGTTTGGACGCGGAAACCTGCCAAGAAATTGGGATGAAAAAATGCGCGATGCATTTTCAACATACAATAGCAACGCTGAGGAACTTTTGAAAAATACGATTAGCTCGATAAGAGCCAATGAAATTATTAGAAAGGCGAATTTAAGTGGTTATTGGGAAAGTTATGGATCTATGGTTGGAATGTTTATCGCACGAGAGATCGACATTCAACTTGGTAGAGCGGCATTGATTGATGTTTTATCTGGAGACCCTATTAGTTTTTTTAAAAAATACATAAAATTGTCAGAATTCGACAGTAATTTACCGCGTTTATCACCAACGATCAGTCAAAAAATCCTGAGTAATAAATAAAATATTGGAATTAAAAGAAAAAATTTTGTATATTCACTTCCAATAAACTATTTTTATTTTGATGGGTTATAGGAATATTCTAAAGTGAAACAGTAGAACATGGAACCTAATTTCAAAGGAATCAAATCTTGATTCAGCTTCAACTTTTCCAAAAACAAAAAGAACGCCTTGTTTTAGGGATTCAGGGCAGTTACCCAGATTTTTTAATCGAGCAACAAAAGGGAAAATCGGAAATTCGGAATCCTGTCTATGAGCCATTCTCAAGATCGTGGCTCAAGCATTATTTTCTGATGTGCAAACTCCGAGAGACAAGCAGTGAGGATGATATTCTTGCACGCGACAATAATTTACTCGATGTTTTAAAAACAACAATTCCACTTAAAGAAAACTCGTACATCGAGGGTACGCTCAGTTCATGGAGGATGTTTTTAGACAGCGCTTATCGCGACGCCGATACTCCGTGGTACCCAGGTATCAGAAAAATCTTGGTACAAGACCGCTTTTATTCTGCTATAGAGCAGCTTGATTTGGAGATGCCTGATTCCAACAGTCAGCGTCTTTACTATTTTTATGATCATACAAAAACGTTGAGGAAATTTCCCCGCATTCCCATTAAGTTGTTTTTTTCGCTTCCTGGAAATGAAAAGGAGAAACTTATCGAATTTTTACGTCAAACTTTAAACAACAATCCACATAATATCGACACAGCTTTACTTACTTACTGTTTCTTAAAAGCATGGAATAGATCTGCAGATTTTCTTGAGCTTGCCCGAACCGAAAATCGGGACGAGCTTGAAGAATGGTATTTCTGGGTTGAGGGTGATCTGCAAAATGTAGGTGCATTAAAACGAGACGTTCGCGACTATCAAACTTCATTTTTTATCTATGACCGGGCAATCCTCACTGCTCCAGAATACAAAGAGCTTGCCGACTGGTTTTTAAAAGAGAGTGAGTTTAAAGCTGCGTACCATTTTTATTTCAAAGCAAAAGAATTTGAGTTTGCGTTAGAGTTATTGCAGAACATCAGTGTGAAAGAATTCGCTGAATTGACGAACCTAAGACGCATTTCACGTGGTGAAAAAACTCTTGATGTTACTGGCGATTTAACACGCTTTAGTACGATGTACCAGGAAGAAATGGAAACACTCCGAGGTTTTGCACGAATCCGATCGGCAGAAGCATATAAAGAAGTTGCTCAGAAAGCCCGGCAGCATTTTGATCGGGAAACTATCGAGACAAAGTATGCATTCGGCGAACTTACCGAGGATGAATACAACAAGTTAGTCCGGCAATTGCAGGAACGTCAACAGTGAACGATGCGATCTCTATGAAAGTCGGAATGGAACGGTGCCTTTCATGCGATCATCGCTGGATAGATTATGAAGGGACGCGCGGAAAATGTTACATTTGCGGTAGTGTTAGTATTTCAGAGTGTGTTTCACTTCGAGAGATACGTGAGGCAATCCAATCACTGCGGAAAGAAGATAAAAAATATCTTGATAAACATGCAAAGCGAACTGTTATCCTGAAGCAGCGATACCGAGAGATTGCCGAATTATACCTTCAGCGAGCGCAAGAAATCTATTCAAAAATTAAAGAGCATTATCAAAACGGAAATCTTTCTGATAAGGTCGTTGACCAATTAATCATTGCCTTTCGTCTTTTTTCAGAATTAGGAATTCACAAATCAGCAATCACACTCGCTTACATGGCAGCAATGGGATATGCCCAGCGTGGTGCTGAGCGAGAAATTCACACTATCGATGATCTCAACGACTTAGCTGCGGCTCGCCAATGGTTTACACGGTTAGGTGCAAAAGAATGGGAAGCCGCAATCAATCTCCATATTGGCGAAAAATCTATGACAACCATTAACGACGATTCCACTCAGCTTCGCTCGATGATGCAGATTTCTCTATGGCATTTGAATAAGGCACGAGATTATTATTTTGAAACACGGAATACAAAGATGGTAGAGCGGATTCAGTTCGACATTGACCGCACCACACAACTTCTTACTTCTTACACTCAAGGTGCATCGCAAATTGAGGCTGCAAAAATTACTGCACAATCGACTGTTCAATACGGTGAACATGTTCGCAAGGGACTGGAATCATTCGGCAAATCAGTGAATTCCGGTCTAACTGCCTTAGGTGAACACATTGAGCAATGCGGTGGAAGTGTTAGTCGCTCGCTTCAAGCATCATCAAGGTCGTTAAGCTCAAACATTACAAACACCATGTATACAATTGCGGCATCATCCAAGTTTAGAGGACGCTCATTAGATCGACGAATGTCAGAAGTGGGAAAATTACTTTCTAACAGTACACGTGAAGTCCCCGAAGAATATTTCCGCTCCGTTAAGGAACTCGGAGCAAAGTTCGCTCTTGGTGCAGCAAGTACAACAACAACAAGCGATATTACGAACGAACCATCAATCATTAAGCTTACTGAGTCCGTCTCTCCTGAAATCAAGAAATCGGAGGAAGGGATGAAGCATCTCGATGAACCAACAATTAAACTTACTGGTACTTTGTTAGATACACTCGTTACGAAAGGTTTAAGCAAAGTCCTTGAACAGCTCCAGACCTCTGAAGAAAGCCAACAAAAGAAATAGCAAGCTGCACATTTCAGTAAAACAGCTTAGAAAAAATAATGGAGGGACATTTTTATCCCTTATCAATGCACTTGCTGACTTTGAGAAATTGAAACGACCGTCACGCACTGCACGGGCAAGACTCCTCCAAGATGCATTCGGGCAAAAGAAACGTTTTGATGCTTTCATCGCTTTTGTTGGTAAACAAGCAGTAGGTTATGCGATTATCCTTGAAACTTACTCATCGTTTCTTGCACTACCAACACTTTATCTCGAAGATATTTTTATTTTACCGAAATATCGATCACGAGGTATTGGATTAAAGATATTTATCAAGTGTTTATCCGAGGCACAACGGCGTGGTTGTGGAAGAATGGAATGGGTGGTGTTGGATTGGAATAAAAATGCGATTCGCTTTTACAATAAACTTGGCGCTTCCCAATTAAAAACATGGCTTCCCTACCGGATAGAGCAGAAAAAGATGCGGCTAATCCTTAAAAAAGCCGAATTCAATCATAGATTCGAAAATTGACTTAACCTGGTTAAATCTCATTACAAACACAACCTAATCCATTCAATCTCTCAACTATCTTCTATCGTCTTGATGCTTTGAGTGTTTCCGATCCGAATAAATCATTCCGGCAAATTCAGAAAATGTTATTAATGAAATGTTGAAGATCGGCTCTTTATTTTTTCATTAACTTGAACACTCCCGCTGAGTCGGACTTAGCAGCTCAAACGCTGCATCCACTTGTGCATGCGTTCCGATGAGTACAAGAATATCCCCCACCTCGATTCGGTAATCTGGCAGCGGGTTTGTGATTGGCTGATCTTTATGAACAATCGCTATTACACTAGCACCTGATAGATTCCGTAAATTCAACTCGCCTAATGTTTTGCCCGCTGCTGGTGATTCATTCAACACTAAAAAAGTTTCTGTGGTTCCTGCCGCAAGTATTGCTTCTAATTGATTCAGTGAAGCCTCAGGCAATTTTAAACCTCTCATCATACTATAATGAGCATTATGCAAAAGATCGACCTGAGCAGTGATTACGTTTCTTGGGACATGATATTCTCTAAGCACACGTGTAAATATCTCGATAGACGCTTCAAACTCTTCCGGGATTACCTGATTCGCGCCAAGCTCGTATAATTTTTCCATCTCGCTTAAGTAATGAGTTCGCACTATGATAAACAGATGCGGATTCATATTTCTCGCTGTGCGAACGATATATTTGACTGATTCCTGATCCGAAAATGCTATCACAAGAACTTTCGCTTTCTCGATATGAACTTGAGAGAGTATGGACGATCTTGTGCCATCACCATACATTATGGTTTCCCCTTTCAAACGTGCATTTCGAACTGCCTCCCCATCCAAATCGAGAATGACATAACGGATACCTGTTTCTCTTAATACATTCGCAAGATTCTGACCATTCAACCCATATCCGACGATAATAACATGTCCTTCGAGCTTCCTCACCGCTGTGGATGAAACATCTTCGACGCCAACCACCTGCTTAGGAAATATTTTATCGACAATGGGTGCAAGCCGTGAGCCAGCTTGAATCATAAATGGTGTTGCCAACATTGTAATAATCGTTATAGCTAATAAACTCTGATAATAATAATTCGAGAGCAATCCCGATGTATAGCCTTCACGAGCAAGTATGAAAGATAACTCACCGACTTGTGAAAGGGCTAAGCCTACTGTTATCGCTATACGGATAGGGTACTTCAATATAAGAACGACTCCGACTAAAACGATAAATTTGAGAATTATTAAACCCAATACCGAACCAATCAAGGGTACGAACGAATGGATAACGTGGTTCATATCGAGCAGCATCCCGATGGAAATAAAAAATAAACTCGCGAGTGTATCCCGCATTGGCAGGATTTCTGAAAATATTTGATGGCTGTATTCCGATTCAGAGAGAACAAGACCCGCAATGAATGCCCCAAGCGCTAAAGAAAGGCCTCCTACCGATGTGAACCAAGCCGTCCCTATTGAAACAAGAATTATCCCGAGAACAAAAACCTCACGACTTTGAAAACGAACGAGCCATCGGAATAATCTTGGCATCAGATAACGCCCAGCAATGACAACGATAGTAATCGTAATGAGTCCAACGCCTAACTTATAGGAAATATTGGTAAAACTAACTTCCGACGTACCACCTAATAAAGGAACAAGGAGCATCATCGGGATAAAGCAGATATCCTGAAAGACAAGAATTCCAAGTGAAATCTTGCCATGAGGCGCATTAGTTTCCCGCCTCTCACTAAGAATCTTCATCACTATTGAAGTGCTGCTCACCGAAATGATAAAACCGATAAAAATTGCTTGCCCAATATTGAGGTGGAAAAGACTCACAATTGACGCAGTCAGACCAATGGTTACAAACAATTGCACTCCTCCACCAATTAACATTGTTTTTCGCATCTGTTTTAGCTGATCTGGTAGAAACTCTAAACCGATTGTGAACAATAAAAGGACCACGCCAACTTCCGCTAAGAGATGAATGTTGGCAGTATCACGAATCAGTTGCAGCCCCGGAGGTCCAATTAATATTCCCGTAGTTATAAAACCGACAACAGTCGGAATCCGGAGCTTGCGAAACAGAAGAAGAACAATAATGACCGCAGAAAATATAACAAAGACGTCTCTCAATATTGTTATTTCATGAGGCATAGTAATGTTCTTTACCGTTCAGAATATAATCTTTTACCAACGATATTTGTAAGTTCGAGAATCAACTCATCTTCACCTGGTGCAACGTGTGTACTTTGATGTTTAATCCACTCTTTCGGCTGCCGTGCATGGTGATAGAACGATTCGACGGAAGATTGAGGAAACAAGAGATCAGATTCACCGCTAACAACGAGAAGATGGCGGGGAGAGAACTCAGCGATATAATCATTCGGTTCGAACGGTGCAAGTATCATTGATCCAATCCATCCAGCAAACCATACAGGGACAGAAAATCCAAGCCTCTCTGCATTTGCTTCGAGTACTGTATGTAGATTACCACCACCTTGAATGATAACTAAACGATCTATACGCTTGTCCTGTACAGCAGCTGGTACAGCCGTGAACACACCAAAACTTACAGCAATCATTGTGATGTCATTTGTGTCGACACAGGAAAGTGACGATAACCAATCGAGGCAAATGAAAATTTGTGGTATAGTCCGAAATCCTAACTTCCGCATTTCGAATAGTGTACTGATGCTTTTCCATCCTGTAAAATTCATTTCGTTTGTAAATGGATAATCCATTCCGAATACAATTACATTATCATATCCTGTTATCATGTCGACAACATTTTTTCCTGTTTCAATCCCAACGATGAGAAATACCGCGGGGTACTTTTTATTTTTGTCATGCGGTTGTCGAATTCTACCATAAATTGTATCTCCTGTTACGTTGACCAATCTAATGTCAGAGGTTATTGAAGTCTCTGATGTAGCTAATAGAATCTTGGAAACTTTCATTAGCTCTTCCTCCCGCGGAGTTGATATGATATGCTGCGGCAAAGCTATCGAATGATTCATTAATCCATTAATGATCAGAAATATAAATGCTGCGGTTATCATTATTATCAATATAATCAGATTTTTGAAAATTGGAAAAGGTAGAGTTTTTTTTTATCTTTTGAGCATTCTAATCATAACTACTTAAAAAATAACGCGTTTTTTGTGAATCTTGCACTCATTAATATAAGGCAATTGGTAACAGTCTCGGCACACGGGCAGCTTGTTAAGACGGGAAAAGAAATGCAAAATCTTAGCATCATTGAAAATGGAGCAGTTCTCATCAATGGTGAAATCATTGAGTGGGTAGGGCGAATGGAAGATCTCTCTATGGACAGCATGAAAGAAGCTGACGTGCTGGATTGCATCGATAAAATAGTGATGCCTGGCTTCGTTGATGCACATACGCATTTGCTTTTTGCCGGCAGTCGTGAAAATGAATTCGCTATGCGAAGCACGGGAACTGCTTACCAAGAGATTGCATTACGGGGCGGAGGAATTCTCAGCACAGTCCGAGAGGTTCGCAGCACTGCTAAGAAAGGCCTCAAGAAAAATGCACGCCGTTACCTTAATTCGCTCTTGCGGCATGGAACTACTACCGTGGAAATAAAAAGCGGCTATGGCCTCGACATGGATAATGAAGTGAAAATGTTAGAAGCGATTACTGAATTAAACGACGAGGAGGTTCTTACCATAGTGCCAACATTCTTAGGGGCACACGCATTACCACCAGAATTTATAGACAAAAAATCTGATTACGTTCATTTTATGATTGAAAAAGTTATACCATATATTGGCAAGAAAAAGCTTGCTGTATTCTGTGATGCATTTTGTGAAAAAGGATATTTCGATGTTGATGACTGCAGAACAATCCTCTTGAGTGGACTCAAGCACGGCATGAAGCCAAAACTCCACGGAGACGAGCTATCATCGGGGGGAGGTGCAGAACTTGCCTCCGAACTTAATGCAGTTTCTGTCGATCATCTCGAACATATAAGTGAGAAGGGTATTAATGCTTTAGCAAAATCAGGTGTGGTCGCTGTGACGCTTCCAGGTGTATCGTTTTTCTTAAATCATCCTCATGCACCTGCACGGAAATTAATCGATGCTGGCGTAGCTGTAGCAATTGCAACCGATTTCAATCCGGGTTCATGCATGTCATACAGTATGCCGATGATGACTACGATTGCTTGTACGCAGATGCGTATGTCGCCCGAAGAAGCAATCACAGCTTCGACTATCAATGCAGCCGCATCTCTAAATCTCTCGCACGAAATCGGTAGTATAGAGATCGGAAAGAAAGCCGACATGGTTGTGCTAGATATTCCAAATTATAAATTCTTGCCGTACCATTTTGGCGAGAACCATGTAGGAAAAGTTGTGAAGAATGGTGTGGTGCTGGAATTTTAATAATGATGTTTGATATTCATTACTCGTTACAATCGAATAATTTTTAATAAAGCATTGAATATTTTATGAATAAGCTTGTAGAATGTGTCCCAAATTTCAGTGAAGGACGAGATACAAAAATAATTAATTTGATCGCGGAGAGTATTAGTGGAGTTAAAGGTGTTAAGCTCCTTAGTGTAGAACCGGATAAAGATTATAACCGTACAGTAATAACATTTGTGGGTGAACCGGAAGCAGTGAAGGAAGCAGCATTTCAAGCCACCAAAACTGCTGCCGAGCTAATCGATATGTCAAAACATAAAGGACAGCACCCACGACTTGGCGCAACGGATGTTGTACCGTTTATTCCGATTTCGGGCTTAAGTATGGTTGAATGTGTACAAATGGCAAATCAATATGGTAAACGTGTTGCAGAAGAATTAAGAATACCGATATATTTATATGAGGAAGCTGCACGATTGATCGAGCGTAAAAATCTTGCCACTATTCGAAAGGGTGAATACGAAGGATTGATAGAAAAATTAAAAGACCCGAAGTGGCAACCAGATTATGGTGAACCTATATTTAATCCGAAATCAGGTGCAACGGTAACTGGCGCTCGCGTTTTTCTAATCGCATATAATGTCAATCTGACAACAAGTGATAAAGATCTTGCACACGAGATTGCGCTGCGTATACGCGAAAGCGGTAGAACGATCAAAAAAGAAATGGGTGAAAACGAAAAAGTCCCGGGCCTATTGAAGTCAGTAAAAGCAATGGGAGTTTATCTCGAACGATTTGATATTGCACAAGTTTCTATTAACTTAACGGACTTCCACATAACACCGCCGCATGTTGCATTTGAAACGGTTCGGAAAGAAGCACAGAAACTTGGTATGAATGTTACGGGCAGCGAAATCGTCGGTTTAATACCAAAAGAAGCACTCGTAATGGCGGGCATTTATTATGTTGGAAATATACCAAACATTAAAGAAGAGCAATACATCGCTCGGGCAATTGAGGCACTCGGCTTAAGTCAACTAGAGCAGTTTAATCCGAAAAAGAAAATTATTGAATACATGATATAGGAAATCAGGAGAAAAATTATGTTGACTGATAAAACTGTTACAAAATTTTTAGATGAACTAGCCTCGAATTCACCAGCACCAGGCGGCGGCAGTATTGCCGCGCTTTCTGGTGCGATTGGAACCGCATTGATATCGATGGTATGCAAACTTACTATCGGTAAAAAGAAATATCTCGATGTTGAAACCGAGATAAAAAATATTCTTACGAAATCGGAAGAACTTCGGCAATCATTTACCAATCTTGTTGAGAAAGACACGGAAGCATTCAACAAAGTGATGGAGGCATTTAGTCTTCCAAAAGAGACGGAGGATCAAAAAGCATTACGGACAGCAGCAATTCAAGGTGCAACTAAAGAGGCGGCACTTGTTCCACTAAGAGTGATGAAGCTTGTTGTTGATGCACTTGCTCTTGCAAGGATCGCAGCTGAAAAAGGAAATGTTAACTCGATTAGCGATGCAGGTGTCGCTGCTTTAATGCTGCACACCGCAGCAGAAAGTGCCGCATTGAATGTTCTTATCAATCTTAATAGTATTAATGATACGGAATTTGTCGGATGGAATTCTGATGAGGTTGCAACACTTCAACGTACGTGTAAAACCCAAACGGAAGAAATATTGGCAATCATCAAATTATAGGTACA
>CAYYIJ010000063.1:0-13913 GCA_964471945.1 uncultured Chlorobiaceae bacterium | reverse complement strand
ATTACTTAAGGACCAACTGCACCATTAATAACTGTGAACACGTTACCGTTTGGACCTGTCACTCGAATTTTTACTATGAACGGCATCGATTGCGGTGTTCCGCCTGGTGTGCCATCACATATCAATATTGTAAAGTTAGTACGTCCAGGGCCACGTGTCATGTAATCACCCAACGGATCATCAGGAAGACCAGAAGCAAGAACACTCCAATTAGTACCCTCAGGTGGTGAGAACTGAACTTGAAGAGACATTCGAGTAGAAGGAGCTAATGGATTTCCAAATCTATCACATATCCTAATTGGGACGGAAATACATGTGCCGCTATCAACCTTAAAATATGTTGTCGATGTATCTATAAATATTTCCGATTCTCCAGAAAGTAAGACTACAATACTATCAGTAACGTGTGTATAGTTTTCACCCAATGTATATGCACGGACACGAGCGTATCCCGTACCATCCCCATATAACAAGGGCCATGCTCCTAATTCTGGAAGGATTGGGAGAGGATTACCACTGAAGTGCGTTACGGATGCGTGACCAGTCGGTGAAGTGAATCCTGAGGCAGTAACAATTCCACCAGTCGTATTGAAATATACAGCCGTATTTACTTTAACGGGATTACTGTATTTATCTCCAACTTGTACTGAAACGCCATTCGTCCGACCCAACCAATCATATCCGGCAAAATTACGCTGATTAACACCAATCGTAAAATGTTCCTGGTCTGGTAAACCAGCATTAACAGTGATTACTACGGGTGTTGAATAAATCCACCTCCCATCAGTTTCGCGCCGCAGTTTTGCTATAAATTGTAGAACACCTGCTCGTGTACCACTATTGATAGTTGTAGCAACCCGCCCAGCTACATTTGTTACAGCTTTTACTGGTGTAACATAAGCAGGTTGGTATCCACCAATCGAATCCGCTGGCGTTCCAAATAACTCGAACTCGACGGTATCTTTGTTATCGATTGTTATCGGGAACCCAAGTGAATCCCGAACCTCCCAAATGATTATGGAAGATTCTGTTCCACCAACACCATAGACAGAAATCTCTCTTGCCGACATACTTACAAATGCTATAGAATGTGCATGACCTAATGTATCAGGTCGGATTCCAGTGGTAGTATCACGCACAAGAGAAAAATCAACCGTGATAGATTTACCAGCTTCCACTGTGAAATTCTCAAATTGTGGTTTATAACCGCTCTTTGCTACCTTCAATAATCCAGGTAACGATGGAAGACCTTGTAAATCGATCGAGAATGAGTACTCACCGCTTGGAGTAGTTTGTATACTATCTATTAGGAGATTGGATACAATGTACACGGTTGCATTGTATAGTGGTAAACGTGATTGTGCATCAAACACACGACCAAGGACCTGTCCAGTAGTTGAGCCAACATCAACTTTTAATAAAACATCACCCAAATTAATTGTCATCCCTTTATGTGCCATTACATTTATACGTTTTGTCTGATAACCATCCTTATATGCAGTCACAAGGATTGGCAGTGAATCACGGTCAATCAGATCTGCTACAAGTTGGAATAATCCGTCATTGAGCGTAGTAGCAGTTTCTACATGACCAGGTAAAGTGATCATAACCGTAGCGTTCCGAAGCGGGTAAAGTGTTACACTATCCCGTACTACACCGGTAATCAGCGCCGAAGAAGAAGTTGTATCACGATCGAGTATGACCTCTGACGATATCGCCATTCCTGCTTGAATTGTTATTGAATATGTTTTTGTAAAATAACCGGCGTTTGAGACTCTTAAAGATCCAGTCAAGGAAACAAGTCCCCTGAGATCTACAGTGAACGAAAAATCACCATTAATCGAAGTTGATAAACTATCTGAATAATTTCCAGCACTCAACACAACATTCGCACCGCTTATTGCTAAACGTGTTTTACTATCAATAACTCGTCCGATTACCTGCCCTGCCGTTGAGCCAACATCTACACGTAGATAAACTTTATTTAAATCGGTTGTCTGACCTTTTCTCAGAATAGTGTTAAGCTGTTTTGTTTTGTATCCGGATTTTACAAACGTTACAATTACAGGAAGAGTATCAAGATCTACAAGATCGGCAACCAACTTAAACGATCCATCTACAGTAGTAATCATGGATGTTTCAGTGCCAGGCAACGTTAACCGCACGGTTGCATCTCTCAGTGGATAACTTGTGCTGCTATCACGTATTGATCCTTGAACAATTGCTACTGTCGATAAATCCAACCGTAAATAAATATTTACCGTTGAATCAGCAGCGACAGAGATACTGCTTATTTCAGTTAAATATCCAGATTTTTGCACGGTAAGCGTGCCGCTGTAATCTTGAAGTTTGCTTATATCCACTTTAAATATATATGTTCCATTAGCCGTTGAATAAACTGAATCGATCTTACCCCTTGTAGTTAAAACAACTTTGGCACCCTGAACAACCTCTGATGAATATAAATCATAGATAGTCCCTTGAACCGTTACCGTAACACCGGGGACTGTCGTAGGAGGTAAATCCTGACAACTCCAGATATTCGTTGCAAAAACAACTGCTAGAATAAAATAAAATAATTTTGATTTCATAATATAAATCCTTTGATATAGAATGACGTTGTCATTACTTATTTCTTTTCAAACTCTTTTTGATACTCTTTACGCTTTTCGTTGATCAGTTGTTGACGATCTATTTGATTTCCGATCCTGTCTCGTATCGGGTTGAGAAGTTCAGCTTTCAATAAAACAACCAACTCTTCCTTTCTTTTTCCTTTCGACTCAGAACCAAAAATGTAACGTAATCCTAAGAACCACCAAGGAAGATCTTTCAATATCGGAACACCTTCACGTGACTCGACTATTTTCGTGGTAACTAAACCTCCTATCACCGTTTCTTCCCCATCGAAAAGAAGCGCATGTGTTTTCACAGAAGTCCTGCCGATTATTGGTGCAATTCCTACCACATCGGCTTCACTTTTTTCTATTGTTAGATCAAGATAAATGAAATCGGTATCCGATTGTGTGTAAATTGTTGGTGTTACCTCAACAATCGTACCAGTAGAAATTTGCTGATTAATTGTATTACCTGCAATATCGCGTGTGGTGATAAAGAAATCGCTGCCGACTTGAATTCTCCCCTTCTTTCCATCTCTAACAACAACATCGGGGCTTGTCAGTACTTCACCGATCCCGCTTGTTCCAAAAAATTTTACAATAGCATCTATGTTAGCAAATCTAAATTCAGGTGGTGATTCAAAAATAGCCAATGCCTTACGAAGCGATGGAGCCGAAGCTCCAGCCGCCATACCCCCACCCACACTGGATGGTTTAAACGGAACTGCCGATGCAGAGTCACCGCCCCCCATCCCGCTGCTTATATATCCTGTAGTTTGCGGCTCTTTGGCTCTTGACCTGAAGAAATTCCACGTTATGCCATATTCTTGCCTTTTATCTATGTCGGTAGAAAAGAAAACCGCAGAGATCTTCACATCACGACTGTGTAAGGTCGGAGGCGGCTCACCAGGTGCTATACCTAACGCTCTACCTTCCGTTGAAATAGCAGCGCCAACCTGCACGGTTCGGATATAATCGGCTTCTTCCACAGAAGTTAATCCGTGTCGAGCTAAAATCATATCTAGCGCATCTCGCCAATGCTGATTGACAACATATACACCGATTGGATCTTTTCTTTTCTCCAAATCGATAATTATTTTCCCCGCATATTGTTTACTCAGCTCGTTGATTACCAACAATGCCTGATCCATCCGCATCGTGGAATCGAGTGAGACAATTTCCTGGGGATTAACGTATCCTTTTGTTCTAAGGCGGACATCGCGTGTCTGCCCAAAACCAAATTGAACAAATGTAAGACACAAGCAAACTAACAAAAAGTATTTATGTTTCATGGACGCTCCGTAATTAATGCTATTTAAGAGGTTGACCGAGACGAATGGAGAGTTCATAACGCTCTGCCACACCTCCTTTATTTAATAAACATTCGATTTTACCTTCATTTGGAAGAATGCGTGTAACATATCCCAAATATACTTTATCTCCTTCTTCAAGTACACGTGATTTCTGATTCTGATCGGTAATGAAAGCTTTACCGGGGATAACTGCATTCAATGTCGACCTCTCGATCTCGACTTCATCTGGCTGCGGCGGTGGAATCTCATGCAAAATCAAGGGATGAAATGGATTCATTGCTACTGCTGTTTGAATAACTCTCAACGGTCCGGGGGCATTGTGCAATTCAGGAATTGATGAGTAGTATGCTTGCAATTCCATATCGAAAAGAACAAGTATTTTTGTCTCGTTTGTTACAGCCGATTTCGATTCATATCCACGAAGTGTCAGATTCGAAATTTTAAAAAGCCGCTTTCCACTCTCTGTATACCAAATAAACTTATAAAGATTTTTGAATAATCCTTCACCTTTTAAGGTATAGACATTAAAACCATAATTTCCAAAATCTCGGGGACCAACATATGTCATATCCATTTTAATTTCACCGCTTATATCCATTGTTCGGTTGAAATAACCGTATGTCTCACCCGTGATATCTTTCAGCGGAACATCTTTATTTCTGGTTTCCCAATGGTTTTTTACTTCTTCGAGTTTTGCTGCGGCAACATTGTATTGATTAGCAAGATCGGGTGTGTTCTGAAGCTCGACTTCTATCCTGTTTATTTCCAGCTTTATCACGTTCAGTTTTTTAGGAAGAGAGAACGAAGTAAAAAATAATCCTATTGCAAGAATGAGCACAAAAACGACACTCAACACGATTGTATTACGAATGATGTATGACAAGGTCAGCTCCGAATAGTATTGTTATTCATTATATTATTTTTTTGACTCCTCAGTTGCGGGAGGTTTCTCTGGCTGTGGTGGCACTGAGATAATGAAATTATAAACAGGTGGAGTGTTGGGACGAATTTCTCGAACTTCAACCTTCGTTAATGTTGCATTATCAAACAGGGCTGAGATACGGGGAATTCTCCCACGATAAAGTGCATAACCGGTTACTGTCATACCTCCATCCTGCTGCGCTCTTACTTCGGTTATCCATATCGCACCTAAATCTTCCACACCTTTTGTCAGGCGTGCAATTGTTTTATTCCATCTATCAGCGCCAGGTACCAGCGAATCATACACGGCAAGCGCCGTGTGATAGCGTGAAATTTGATCCTCGAGTGAAGCGATCGCCGCCTGTAGTTTTTCATTCTCGCTCAATTTATCCTGTAATTGCCCGAGTGTGTGCTGTTTACTGCTAATTTCTTTCTGGAGATTTGCATATCGCGTTGTAAAGAAAAATGATGATAGGAACACGAGAACAAAAAGCAGATAACCATGCCACCCCAATTTAAATGCACGCTGTTCTTCCCGAACTTTTTCAGGGAGCAGATTTGTAGGATAAAATGCAGGATGGTCATCATCGAGCACTTTCCATGCGGTAGCTATCGGGATTGCAAACTCCGGAATCTGCTCTTGCATTTCTGGTGATAATTGACTTGCTTCGATGTGTGGTGTGCGGAGATATTGGATTTCAACCTCGGGCAATTGCTCGCGCATAAATTCATCGATTGCGATACGCCGGCTCTCACCAACTAAGAAAATTTTATCTATCCGAGGGATCCCCATATTATCTTGTTCAAGCAATAGTCGGCTGTAAACTGTATTCTGTATGTTTGGCGAATCATATCCTTCACCTAAAACAGGCGCAAAATGGAAAAATTCTGTTCCCTTCATAAATATGAGACGGGTAAATTCTGCACCGATATAAATGATGGTAGTTATCTGTTCGGGCGAAAATCCATAATTTGCGCGGGCAAGATTCATTAGCGCCACATCGCCAATTTCGATTAAAGCAATTTTGGGTAAGCGTTTTCCAAGAAACGGTTTAATATTTTCTAAAAGATCGAGTATTGCAGTTCCATCTTCCCTGACAATACAAACAAGATTTTTTTCAACAGAGTAGAAGAAATCTAACGCATCAGGAGCTGGCTGTACAGCGCGAACACTTCTTAATTCATCAAGAATCCTCTGTTTTAGTTTTTTCCCTTGTAAACCATGATCACTTTCGAGGGTATGATAATAAATACTTGGTTCAGAAATAGCATAAGAAAATACATATTCAGACGGAGGATATTTTGATAATAACCCAAGAACAACATTGGTATTTGTTCCCATACCCTCAGCAGTTTCCGCACCAGCCAGTGCGAATGTATCACCAGTCTCAGAAAGATTATCTATTTCATAAGATGCAGCCTGGCGCTCCTCCAATTTCGTAACAAGTGTCGAGGTCTGGAGTTCATCAATTGTTATTTTCCCCTTCTTAATTGAAAGCTTTGCAAGCTTTAATTCCAGTCCATCAACAAATAAACCGATCGCAGTATTTTTCCTCCCTCGTAATGTTGCCATAGATTATCTGTCCTCTATATTCTTTTTTTTAATCTCCAGTCGGAGTGAGATTAAGCAATTGTTGTAATCTCCGTTTATTATTTGCAAAATTCATGGCTACATCTAAAGATATTTTTTTCTGAAGATAAAGCCGTCTTAAATCTTGTTCCATGGTACACATCCCTTGTTCGCCGGATTCTGACATCATCTGATAAATTTCACTCGTATTATTATTTTTAATCGCAGCCCGAACCGAGGGCGTAGCGAGCATAACTTCTTTCGCAAGAACTCGTTTCTTATCAATACTTGGAACCAATTTTTGAGAAATAACACATTGTAGAACATCCGCCAATCGATTCCGGACCCGTTCCTGCTCGATTGGGGGCACTTCTCCAATGATACGATCGATACTTTCTACAGCCGATGATGTATGCAGTGTAGAAAAGACTTTGTGTCCGCTGTCTGTAACCTCTAATGCTGTTAAAATCGTATCAGGATCACGCAGCTCACCTATGATTATTATATCAGGGTCTTGCCGTAAAGATTGGACAGTACCTTCTTTAAACGAAAGAACATCTCTACCAACTTCGCGATGGCGGATTATACAACGATCTGACCTATGAACATATTCGATCGGCGAGGCGATAATAACACAGTGTGCATCGATCTGGTGATTGTTCATATCCATGATGGAATCGAGAGTCGAGCTTTTTCCAGAACCAGTTATTCCCGTTACAAGTATTAGCCCCTCTTTAGTTTGTGCCAAGCTCAGAAAGCGAATAACGTTTGGGTGAAATTCCAATGCCTTATAAGGTCTAACAACGGCATTGATTGCTCGCATATTAAGAGCAATCTGATCGAGATCAAAATACGAGTCGGCACGAAACCGATGCATTTGATCATCAGAAAAAATTGTATATGAAAAATCGAGATTTCGATTTTCGAATAGAAATTGGCGCTGCCTCTCTAAGAGAATACTTTGGATTAAAACATTGGTTTCATCATAATGAAATGTTGGAAGATTTAGATCGGGTTTCTTAAAACCATGAATCCGAAACCATATTTTCCCCTGGCTGCCGAACCCACCAAGGTCTATATCGGATGCTACTATATCAAACATCTTAAGGAGAAAGCTATCAAACATACGTTTGATAATTATACGTTCCTCCTGCGACTGGCGGGAAACTAAATCACCGATTAGCATCTGCCGCTCTACACCGTATGCTGTCTCGGGGATATTTTCAACAATCTGTTTTATTATCGAGCGTGCTTCTTCGTACATGGCATTTCAAGTCAAGCTTTAAATGTGATTATATAGCCCACTACTTTTCATGGGGTTAAATATAGTAAAAAGTTTGAAACTTGTCAATACAATAATGTAAATGCCTCGAAAAATCCTTAATTTTTTAATATTTCGAGGTATTTATTTGGGTATTTCAGCCGATTCGTACCACCAAACTACCTTGTACCATTGCAATTTACTGATATATTTTGCTTTCTCCAGGGCTTCACGGCTGAAATCTATTTGGCTACTGCCGCGCATATCGAAATCGCTGCCTGCGGCTCCCGACATTAACAAAGCACCAATAATATCTGGCGTACCTTTGGCAAATGTTACGTCTATCGTCATCTCGTTGTGGGCAACAACAAGGCCACGGAATTTGAAGTTACCAGTGATAGTTAAATTTCCCCTAACGATTAAAATCCCCCATCCATCAATCGTTCCACTAAAAGTTACATTTCCATTAGCGTAAACGATTTGTGGGCTTGCGGCAGACCCCCACACCATGTTTGACCCATATACTCCAGTTGTGAACATTTGATCGGCTGCGGCAATATATTCATCAATAAATAGAGCGGGATTTGACATACTCGAATCAACTACGACATCTCTCGTACCATTAATTTTAGATGCGTATGCTAAAACTTCGATTGTATCCAATGGATTGAGTACGCTTACCCCGGGGCGATAACTCGTATCCGCTGGAAGAATTAAATTTCCATTTATATCATGATTTCGACCATCAATGAGTGGATTACCGCTCATAGAAAAATCTACATTTGGTATTCGCAGCCCTACAGCAGCATTTATAACGGGGAACGGAACGGGCTGTCGCCGTAATCGCAGCTTCATGTAGTATGTTGAATCCATAAATCGTGAATTTGCTGTCAGATCAACTGTGTCAAGAAAAGAGGGATTCGCTAACCTAATCGTCAGTGAACACCGCCCTCCCATCAGATTTGTTATCATCAATGCTCTTTTTCCTGGAACCAATGAATCGAGAATAGCAGGATCTTTACTATCCATCCTTCGTAACATCAAATTAATACTGCTCTGTGCGATGTTGCGCGAAGTGGTATATTTATCAAAACCCGATACGTTAACAACAAGCTGAGACTTTGATATATTCATTGTGTATGTAATTATCCCAACAGTAACCGATAATCCTAATACTATTAATAACGCCATCTTTCCCATAAGCTCTCTCCTTTATTTAAAGATTTCGGGGGTAAATGAGTTTTTGATACATGGCATGAGCATACGTTTGCCTGCTGAATGTTGTATCGAACGGCTGTGGACTTTCAAGTTTTAGCAGAACATAAACCGATTTTATCCTATTTAAGTTCGCACCAGTAATCGGAGTTGAAAGTTTCGAATCGGTAGAATCAAAATATTCCAATTTAAACTGAACAATACTATAGTTGATAAATACCTTTGTTACGTTTTCTATTCGGAAGAGCATTCTATCACGAGGGTTTGGCGATTGAGCAACAAAATCACCCAAACCATACTCGATGATATCTATAGCTCCCGCCTTATCAGCTAAATTGGATTTAAATCTGATGTAGGTACTATCGGCGTTAGTTATCGCCGGACGCTGAGCCGCAGGAACCATATATCCAATTTTATAGTAATCAAATTCAATTATCCGAGCTAACTGGATCGTCTGGGTTTGTGTATTTAACTCAACGATACCTTTATAATTCTCATCAGTCAAATTAATGTTAACATTCATGATCATAATAATTACCATTCCAACAATCACCGAAGCGCCTATAATATCGAGCATTACCGACATACGTTTATCCTCTCTTTCTGTTCATTAATAGTACCTACGATAGATAGCAATATCAGAAAGCTGCAGAAAATATTTACTCGTCCATTGATTGTATGATGCCTCTGCTGGCGCAAGGTTTCTGTGCCTCACGGTTACAACTATCTTTTTTACAAACGTTTGTGTACCCGAGACTTGATCCGGATTCGATTCTAAGACGTAAAAGACGGTATCAACGACTGTGAATAACCCCAAAGCATGTGAATAATAAAATCGTCTGTAATTATGATAATCATCCACATCATCGTAATTTGATTTCTTCATTGATTTATAAGGAACAACTGTATCGGGTGGTTCTGGTAAAGGAACTTTCACAGCTTCGGCTCCACTTGGTCCAAAAGAAGCGGGGGCGGTAAAAAAACTTGGATTGAAAACTTTTACTGAATCATAGGCAACCCGTTGATCAAAATACTTTGTTTTCACCTCATCCAACATTGATTGGGCTATAGAAATGGCAGTTAGCTCTGCCTCGGCTTGAAGTATCGTGGTCGTTTTACTGACTATCAGTGTATTCACAGAAAGTGATACTATCGATAATAATGTCAACGCTCCAATTACTAATAAAATTTGCCCAGTATTCATAATTTATTATCTTTATATTCTATAGAAAATAGATATAATTTTCTGAAGAAACAATCATAAATGTGAGCATTATCATCTATCCCCATTATTCTTCTGTTGTAGTTGCAATCACTTCTTCTAAAGTTGTAACACCTTCAATCATCCGCTCCATACCCGAACGCCTTAACGTCCACATTCCATCTTTGATGGCTTGTTCTCGTATTGCTGCTTCATTCACATCTGTACCAGAGTTAACGATGATTTGCTTAATTTCCCTTGAAAAATAGAGTGCCTCATGAATCGCTGCTCGTCCTTTCCAGCCACCATTGCACTTATCGCAACCGACTGCATCGTAAAATGTAGTATTATTAATCATTTCTTTAGTAAAACCGAATTTTAAATAAATTTGGATATCCTTATCTGATAATTTCAAAGGTTTTTTACAATTATTGCAGAGGGTTCTCAACAACCGTTGGGCAACTATTATATTAATTGCATAAGCGATCAAAAATGGTTCTATTCCCATTTTATATAATCTTGAGATGGCGCTCGGGGCATCATTCGTATGGAGTGTAGAAAAGGTTAAGTGTCCCGTGTTTGCTAATTTGATCGCTATTTCGGCTGTCGTTTTGTCACGCATCTCGCCGACTAAAACGATATCAGGATCATGACGAAGAATACCACGAATTGCAAGATCAAAATCCATTTTTGGACCTATCTTAAGCTGCCTTGCTCCCTTGATAATATACTCAACAGGATCTTCAACAGTCAGAACATTAACAGTTGGATCGATAACTTGATGAACTGCGGCAATTAAAGTCGTGCTCTTTCCGCTCCCGGTTGGTCCGGTGAGAATGACAATACCTTGTGGTTTCGATATGGCTTTATAAAAAAATTCCTTCGCCGGACCTTGTAAACCTAACTTGTTCAAATCGGTTATAACTTTTCTATCGTCAAGAACGCGGATAACAATGCTTTCAAATTTGTGTTTAAATTCAGTTCCAACAATCGGCATAATTGAGACACGGAAACGAATCTGGTGCCCATCGATAGTCCGTTGAATGAATCCATCTTGCGACATCTCCCTCTCAAACCGATCGACATTCTTCGAACGATCTTTCACAACCGCTGCTATGGCTTCAGGCATCGTGTTTTCCTGAATGTGCCATATTTTGAGGTTTCCATCTATACGGATAAGAATTTCAGTGCGATTACCTTCTTTCCCGACTATGTGAATATCGCTCGCACCTTGACGCACCGCTTCCACTAAGCAGCCCTCAACCAAATTGACTAATGCGCTTTTACTGATTTCGCTTTCGAGTGTTTCTTCGTCTACTGCGCCCTCATCCTCCAGAGCCGTGTCAATTTGAACGTCCGAGCTTGCAAGTAATTTTAAAAACTCGTTTTCGAGTGGGACAACCTGTTCCATCAAACCTTGAATGTCTTTCATTCTACAATAACATACTTCATACTTCTTAACACCGAAATTGCGTGCGATGGATGGAATATTACGATCTGTTGGGTCGGATGCAATTACAATCAATTTATCTTGCTGTTTATCATCGAATCTGAGAGGCAGCATTCTCGTTTGAATCAATAGATCTCGATAATTCTCTGGAAGTGCATCGACATATTTTTTTATTAAATCAATCCTCGAATTATCTATCACTTCATCGCTGAGGTAGATCTCTCTAAAAGCGTAAAGATTAGCAACTTCCCGAAAAACGAGATCATGCTCAATATGAAAGTCGGAAACTAATATCTGACCCAGATTACGCCGGCTCTTTTTATCTTCCCCTTCCCGAACATGTAAGGAACGTTCGAGGGTTTCGTAATCTATTATCCCCTTTTTTAGTAATGTATAACCTATTTTATCAGTTATGTCTATTTCAGCCATGATCTAAACAACTTTTCTGGTTAAGTAAATAATCCATCACCACTTAGACACTAAGAACACAAAGGTTCACAAAGAATTTTTGCACGCCCACAGAGCATGGTGGTGAGTTCGTAAAATTCAGATTTTCTTCCATATCATATAACTTACTGTGTAACATCAGCGTTCATGAATTGGCATTCACCAACGAGGATGAAAAAACTGCAAACCCGTCATTCCGACATGTTTCTGGTCGGAATCTTAACCGAGCAATCCTCAGTTGGCTAAGCTTAGATGCTGACCAAAAGAATGTCAGCATGACGATAGAACTGGGTGCTGAGCATAGCCGCAAGACATAACCCCTGTTTTTCGCTACTATTTTCATAGCAGTAATTTATTAATGCCCCCCCGGCGCTGTGCTTGGATGGAACGCGGCAGTCTCGGATGAAACTAACGTCAATAATGTTAACACAACCATTATTATCAAATTGACCTGTAATTGAATAAAGTCGATTGCATTGCGCATTTTATACGATGTTTCTCGCTCATAATATTCTGCAAGCTGCAGTGCAGTATGTTTTACCGTTCCGGTTTCAGCCCCCGAGTGGAAACGTGAAATTGCTGTTTTTGTAAAAACACCACATGCTTCAAACGCTTCAGTTATACCTGACCCTCTTTCGATCATCATAGGTATCGCTATCGTTTTGATTTGATGTTCCATATATTTATTTCCACAGGCTTCAGCTGCCATTTTAATAACGTCAATATTTTCACCTGCACCGCTATATAACGCATAAAAAACCCGGCAAAAAATTTCAATCGCCATTTTATGCAGAAGTGAGCCGAGAACAGGGATTTTCCAGATATACTTATCGCGTACGAAGCGACCCTTCTCTGTTGAAAAAAATCTCGATGCAATTAAAATAGGTATCAATAATACAATTAAAATTAGAAGAATGTTTTCTTGCATGAAATAACTAAACTGCAGCGATGCCCAGGTCATCGGAAATTGCCGCATATCGACCTTCAATCGAACGAATACTTCAGCCATGTCGGGAAAAATAAAACCGACATAATACACACATGCACCAAACAAAGCAATTAGTGTTACGGCAGGCATGATGAGGGCGCTTTTCAGGTTTTTCCTGAACTCTGCCTTCCGTTCAAGAAACTTCGCTGTGCTGTCGTAAATCTCTGCCATGTTACCGCTCTTCGATGCCAACCCAAGCATGTGGGCGGCAAATTTACCAAGCACCGCTTCCTGCTTTACAAACACTTTCTCACTGTCCTTCCCTTGTTTCAATTCATTGTTGATTTCTTTGATGGCATCGCGAAGTGTCTTGTTTTCGATATCGTTCACCATCAATTGGAGGATTTCGTTGTATGGCAGTTTTTGCCTGATTAAATCGGCGCTGACCCTTACAAACGTGACGATTTCCGCATGGGGAGGTTTTAATTTCAGATCGAATAATTTCTTTCGAACGCTTAGAACACGAAAACCCATTTTCGAGAGTGCATCCTGAACTTCTTCACGCGAGAAAGCTTTCTGCTCTCCGATTATTGGTTTCTCGACGCCTCGTTGAACTTTATATAAAAATGTGCCGCGTGGTAGTATCCTCATTAATTTAAATTTTCGCTGGGATGCCATCTGTGTCGCTTTTTGCTTCGCAACGCGTGCATTCTCCGCTTCGATCAATCCTTGGACTGCTTTTCCAGCAGTCGAAATACCTTCTATCCGAAATTCAGGCATATTTTTGCTCCATTTTTTCTCCGTTTAAACTTTTCATCATATTTATCCTTCTCAATGTATAAACTCCTTATATAAAAAACAACATTTCTGTGATACTTTTAACAGTTGAGCCATCACCGTCAGTCTTCGATATGTCAGTCTTCGACAAGCTCAGACTGACTGTAAGCTTGTCCAGTCATCCTGAGCTTGTCGAAGGATGACCGCTTGTCGAA